>NZ_JAIVFR010001041.1 GCF_020829685.1 Nostoc sp. CHAB 5715
TGAAAGTTAAGCAATTTGATAGTTAATTGAGCACGCTGGAGTGCTTGGGCTTTACTGATCCCAGTATTTAAGTTTCGATAAAACTCACTCATAAGTTTAGCAGTCCATTGGTCGTCCACTGACCATAAACTTGCTAGCGTACTGCGTGCGCCTGCTCGTACAGCTATGCCAGCTAATCCTAAAGCAGCTCGCTGATCGCCAAGAGCAGTTTTGCAAGCACTCAAGACAAGTAACTCGATGTTACCAGACCTACTTCTATCGCCAACTCGTAATAAACTATCAAATTGCTTAACTTTCAGTAGCTTATCCCAGGTGAGAAGAAAAGTTCTTTCGGGATCTGAACTAAACTCACCGTGAGTTGCTAAGTGAATTATAGAAAATGGAGTTGTAAGCAATTGTTTTTGCAGGTTGCTGTCGAGAAACTGCTGATTTAACAATTCTTCACTTCTAGGAACCTCAGTTTGAATTTCTTTGAGTTCCCGTGCTACATTTTTCAGGGCTGAAAATTTTTGACCTTCTATAGAACGCGCTTCTCCTACTCCGGCAGTTAAAGCATTTAACTGTACTTTTTGCAAAGGTTTAGGATTAAACAATTGTAAACCAGGAGTTAAAGCGATCGCATATTTCTCCATAAGATATTTATTTTGCTGCGGGTCGTAAAGAACCCCCATCGGAATATTTCTTAATTCCCCATCCAGTACAAAAACTAAAGTATTAATACCACTTTTGGATAATTCAGTTTCGGCTGGTCGAATTAACCAGTCATATATTTTTTGGGACTGTTCTTTCACTTCATAAGTGCCAGCGACATCTGTTAAAGATTTGCGTAGTGAAGTAACAGTACTCTCTACTTTTTCTTGAGGTATCTTAGTGGTATAGTGCTGTAATTGTTGATTAGGCAACGTAAGAATAACATCAAAACGGTCTGGCAAAATAACTGAATAGATAACTGCTGCCTTTTTATCCTGCTCCACCACTTTGTCAATCTCTACAATTGGTTCTAAACAAGGTGAACGAAAAAAGTTATTCAGTTCCGCAAGCTGGAGTGACTCAATGACTTTACGTGCTTGTTTAAGATTGGATTGACTACTCTGTTGATCCCCTTGTGTATTCTCTGTTAGCAACTGTAACTCAACTAACTCTCGATAGATAGGTTCTACACTTTCTCGGAAAGAAAACTGAACATCTAAATTAGTAGCAACTAAATCACCACGAAGAGATTCTAAAGTTTTGTAAGCTGTATTATATGCCTTGAGCGCAGCATTGATATTTCCTTGTTGCTTGAGTAAACGTCCTTGCTGCCATTGCCACTGATAGAGAATGTCTGATGCATCAATACTTTGAGCAATAAATAAAGCTTTTGTCGTTAGCTCTAGAGCATCAGCTAACTGCTTATTCTTTTCATACAGACGACCCAAAGTTCCAAGAGCATAAGATTGGGCTTGTTGGTCTTTTAGGCTTTGGGCCTGCTGTACCGCGCTAGACAAGAGTTGGGCAATATTTAAATTTGATAAAATAGGTGTATTGGTTTTCTGTGTTAAATCCATTAAGATAGAGGCGAATTGAATCCGAGCATATATTGAGTTTCGGCTAGGAACCAATTTATTAATTTCAGTCAGAATTTGCTCAGACAAGGATAAAGCTTGTTTAAATGTATGTGCGGCTTCTTTTTTAGAGAAAAATTCTAGAAGTAGGTTAAGTTGATTTAGCTGGGCTTGAATGCGCGTAGTACCTAATGCATTTATAGCCGCTTGCTGATAAAAGTTTAAAGCAACTTGAAATTCTTTTTGACTAAGGTCTGTATTCCCTACCTCATGTTGAGTTTTTGCTTCGGCAGAGGCTGTATTACCTAAACTGAGGAAGGTATCACCTATAGCTTTTGGAGATTTTATAGCTCTTGCTAGAGTTAAACTTTGCTCTAAAACTTTTCGTGATTCATTGAAATCACCAATAACTCGTAGGACATTGCCAAGGCTATCTAGTCCAGCAACTTTGAGCGATGAATCTGGAAGAGTAGTAAGGTTTTGTTGAACTTCAGTTAAAGTTTTTTCTGCTTGGCGATAAAGCCCTAAAGCTTGCATAGCTTGAGCAGAGTTAATTTGATTACGAGTTAGTGTGGCGCGATCGCCTATTTGCTTATATATATCAGCAGCTTTTTGCCAAGTGGACAACGCAATTTCAGTTTCTCCTTGGGCTAATTGTAATTTCCCTTGTACATCTAGAGATTGCGCTATAATTGCAGCACGGTCTTTTGAGTTATCTAAATTCTTTAACAGATTGAGACTTTGGCTAATTGCAAGTTCTGCTTGTGTCTGTTTGCCAAGCTGCTGATAAATCAAGGCAAGATTGCTTAATACTATAGCTTGGTGATGTCAACGGCGATGGTCGTGATGATATTGTCGGTTTTGGAAATAGTGATGTCTATGTCTCTCTAGGTAGAAGCAATGGCACTTTCGGTCCAATATTTGTCGCTCAGGACAATAATTT
>NZ_JAIVFR010001042.1 GCF_020829685.1 Nostoc sp. CHAB 5715
GGATTTGTACAGTGCTGCTAGTGAATATCACCATCTGGGCAATGTCGCCAAAGAGCAACGGCAGTTTGATGTGGCTGTTGATTACTACAACAAGGCGCTGAAGATAAAAGAAGATGCCGGGGATTTGTACAGTGCTGCTAGTGACTATCACCAACTGGGCATGGTAGCCGAAGAGCAACGGCAGTTTGATGTGGCTGTTGATTATTATCAAAAAACCTATAAAGTTTTTGAGCAATTCCGCGATTGGCGTAAGGCTTCAGCAACATTGGGTAAATGGGGAAGGGTTTTAGAAGCTCAAGAAAATTACGCTGAGGCTGTGCAAATTTACATTCGTGTTTTAGCCATTGACTTAGAACATAATCAAGATTGGATTGGTTATCGTATCAGTCATTTTGCGCGTATGCTCCAGCAGTTAGGAGAAAACCAGTTTCAAGCCATTTGGCGTGAGGCGACGGGTGAAGAGTGCGCTGGAGGTGTGCGCGAGGCGATTTGGACAGTGCGAGATAGGCTAGAAACAGAGTCGTAGGATGCAGTGCAAGATTTATTGCCAACGTCAAATCATTCATAAGTTTTATTTAAGCATTGCTAGGATCGCACAGAGCGCACTACTCTAAAGAGCGATCGCATAAGCTTTTGTCAAAAAGTTGTAATGTTAAGGCTTAATGTTGTAACGTTAAGCCTTAATCTTGTAATGCTGGTGATTAATGTTGTAATGTTAAGGCTTAATGTCGTAACCTTAAGCCTTAATGTTGTAACCTTAAGGCTTAATGTTGTAGCGTTAAGACTTAATGTTGTAATGTTGGTGACGACAAGACATTCAGTTATAACTGCGATCGTTGATTCAAGAACTAATAAATTCTCTCTAGGTAATTTTCTAAGAGATATCGATTCTGGTAAATAGAATGTAGGTTGGGTTGAGGAACGAAACCCAACACCTCAAAGTCTTGTAATTGTTGGGTTTCACTCCGTTCAACCCAACCTACGCACTACGCACCTGTTTTATTTTTTTTGGAATTGGTATTAATCACGACAAGGTAGTTATTCAGAAGTGCGATGTCTAGGTTGGGCTACGCCTACGCAATATTTACGCAGTGTTCTATCCTAGAAACAAAAAGGAGCAAAAGTATGCAAGCCTACAAGCTCAATGCCACAATTGATGAATCAGGTCATTTAATTATTGACGAACCTCTAAATATTGCTCCTGGTAAAGTGGAAGTGATTATTTTGCAGCCAGTTCCATCCTTGGAAACTTCTACTGAGTCACAGCCAGATAAGCCGAGAAGAAAGGTTGATTGCTCAATTACAATCTTAAGAGAGTGGTTTGAAAAGACGGAACCTGCTCCTCCTGATTTTGACCCAGACCAAGCCAGGTGGGAAGCTTTGAAAGAGAAACATAATCTGTGAAATTGCCTAAAATATCATTTAATTATATGTAAAATAGGAAAACCAACTACGACAACAGCCAAAAAAGATTTTACCTGAAGTCCTTTAAGTAGGGAACTGATGTTACCAATCGTTCTAGAAATCAAATTTATCATGCCAATTAGCTTATTTTTTGACTACAAATAAACATTAACTATAAAAAGGTAATTATCCTTCTAGCAAAAGGCATATTTTAGTTATAAAAAAGAAATAAAGCTGCTACACAAAACTACAGCAAATCACTCCCAATCGGTTTGTGGTTGGCTAAATTGCTCTATCCTATCTTGGCTTTCCGACAAATTTAGGACTTACGCATTTTGACGAAAAAACGTCATTGCCAGCGACAGCGAACGCGAGTGCGTCTCTTAGAGTTGCAATCTCCCCAAGACCGAGATTGCTTCCCTACACTACGTTTCGGTCCCAATGACATCTACTTAGTTGCGTAAGTCCTAAAATCAAAGGAATTTCCGCCAACCTAGCAAAAGGGCGAGAACTAGACAAGAAAGCTGATTTTTTGTTGGGCTACCGCTTTGAAGACCATTGGAAAGAACCAATTGAGGATGTGAGACAGGACTTACGCAAAAATCGCCGAAAGGCTTTCTCTAAATCAGCCATCACCCCTTTCGCAAGTTCAGGACTGCTTTCTAAATCCTTACGCAAAATGGAAATTTCCTCATCTTCTGAATGTCCAACGCTTGTGCTGAGGTAGTTCGTCAACACATGATTTATGTATTCGTACATCTATTTCACCGGATAGATAGTTACAGTTCGCCAAATACCAGACGCCGCGTCATATCTGTAAACCGCTGTGGCTCGCGAAAGATTGCTATTGAATTGCAGTGGTCCAGCAGCACCCGGAACAGATGACAATCGATCAAAACCGCGGCCAATGTTAGCGCCCATATCGACACCTTCTACTGTGACTCGTTGTGCGCCTGGAGGTCTTAGTGCTATCGCCCGATCCAAGTAGTTCTGCCTAATGAGTTGATCAGACTGCGCAAGCAAAGTATCAGAATGGAACGCTGTTGAGGAGGGGCCAGAACGTGTTGCCCAAGGAAATATCG
>NZ_JAIVFR010001043.1 GCF_020829685.1 Nostoc sp. CHAB 5715
TTTATGTTCAGGTTGTAGCTTGAGGGTGAGGCACTTTTCTAGGACTTGTTTTACCCGTATCATCTCCCCGTTAGCGCCAGTGTGGTCTTCCTGCTTAACCTCTGATTGCGCCCTGTTCTCAGCTTCAGCCTCCATAATTCCGAGTATGGTCACTGTGGGCAGGTAGGGATTCACTTGTCTCCTCAAGGGTGGGACTTTACCTTTTCTAGGTTACTTAGATATCACCCACATAGAAAGAACAGTTATACAGTTCTGAAAGTCACTTTCGGAATGTACCTTGGTCATACCCCTCTAGTTTCTAGAGGCTCTTACCAAGAACGAGCCGCACCAACATTCCCTCTATGCTCCCAAGTTCTTAATACTTTAATAGCAGCACTCGAATAATGAGCAAGTAAATCAATTTTTACTTCTGCTACTCGCTTGACAACGGGTCTTTGGGTTACTCTATCTTGTAGATAATACCAATATTAGTTTCAATCTCTAAAAAATACAGACTAGAGGATAAAATACGTTGAAGTTGAGCGCGGTAGAGTTTTAAATCGGTGAGTCGATATGCTAAATCTGGAGCTTTTTTGTATTCGGCGTGTTTAAAAGCTAGCTCAAATTTCAGCAGTTTTTTAAGTAATAGTGGTGACTGCACATCGTTAAATAGCGTTAACTCTAACGCTCCAACAGGAACTTTACCCAAATCACTAAATTCATACTCAGGTGGTTTAATGTAAACATTTTTTCTCAACATTCCTGCTTTGAGTAAACCAGGAGTAACTAAGTAAGAACTAATAGGGTAATTTTTGGCTCCGTACTCCTGCCAAAGCAGTTTTAACTGTGCCAAATCCTTGCCAGATAGCTGAATGTTAAAACCCACATTCCGCACCCTTAACTGTCACAAGCGGTTATTACGGAAGTTAATTCATGAAAAAGGAGTAAAAAATTACATTTATCTCAAAAAAACAGATTTGGGATAGGAAAATTTATTAGATATATTCTCAATAAGGGGCAATAAATATAAGAGTGGTTTGGTGGAAAATTTTAATAACAGAATTTTATTTTTACAAGCTCAATACATCATTGTAACTTATGCTTATCGGAAAATAAAGTTAAAAACGCCATGATAAGTTCAGAACATTAATTTTATTAATGAGCTAAATGGTCTAATTAAAATATTAATAATATTGATAAATCACTCCATAATTTTCATCTAAATGGCTAACTAGTTCATCTATATCCCAATAATCCCTGGTTTTCAACCAAGCAACTATTTCGCTGGTTTGCTCTGGTGTTAAATAACTTTTGGCACCTTGATAACCCAGCTTAATTCCATCTAACCCTAAAGAATTAAATTTTTGTTTCCAGATAGTGATACAAGACTTATGCATGGACAATAATTCGGTAATCTTCCTGTATGATTCACCTTGTAGTGCCATTTTTACAGCTAAAGCTCGTTGCATTTCTCTCGGTTCTGGATTGCTTTCGATAAATGCTGTTAAAATACTGATTTTTTCAGCCTGATCTTCAAATTCTCTCAGAATATTTCTCATTGTATTATTAGAAACACACAGATTCAGTATTAATGTACCATATGTTTGTATCTCATTTAGGATTGCTATAGCACGAAAAGCTTCTGTAAGAGCTTTGATTTCAATTGGATCTCCTAATTGAGTTCCTGTACCATGTGCTTCTATATATGTGATGGTTTCAGGTTCTACTCTAGCTAAAGCAAGCGCTTCTAAAATTACTTCTCTTTGACCATCAACACTGGGGGCTGTATATCCTATCTTTAAAGAACCGTCGTTATTAACAGCTGAACCCTTAATGACTGCATGAATACAGTCACCATCAGCGATCGCATCCTCTAATCTTTTTAAGACTACTACACCCAAACCATTGCCACCAATGGTTCCTTTTGCTTCAGCATCAAAAGCTCGGCAATGACCATCAGGAGAAAGAATTCCACCTTGTTGATAGGGATATCCAGTTTTTTGAGGTACTTTAGCGGAAACACCCCCTGCTAATGCAATATCACTTTCACCATTCATTAAACTTTGGCAGGCTAAGTGGACAGCAACCAATGATGTAGAACAGGCTGTTTGTACATTGATACTTGGGCCTCTTAAGTTTAACTTGTAAGAAATTTGTGTGGGCAAAAAATCCTTAAGATAAAAAGCCAACTTTTATGTTTAATATGACTTGGCTAATTATTCATCGTCTGGAAAAGATGACATTGAAATTTCAGAAGCAATCTGAATTTGGTCATTTAAAACCGCCTCAATATCTGCTTCTGTAGTTAAGGGGTTAGCAATCACTGCACGCATGGCAATGACAGAAGTCTCTTTGCCAAAGCTGATAATTGTTTTAGTCGTTCGTGAAATAAAAGTACGGCCAATTTGTCGCTGAACTTTTTGTAAATGTTCATTAAATTTATTAATTAGTTGATTGTCTATTTCTGTCAACTGCTTTTTGGCAACAATTCCTCTCAATGGCT
>NZ_JAIVFR010001044.1 GCF_020829685.1 Nostoc sp. CHAB 5715
TCTGGACAGCCTTTGAGATACTGACGATAAACAACAGCTTGCCCTTCTTGCACCATAATCATGTTGACACTGCGATTCTCGACAAACACCTCTGCAACCAGGCGCTTATATTTGTCAGTTTCAATAGCACGTAAGCTGATTGCTTGGCCCACTGGCAGCAATTGTTTGAGTCTTGCTGATGATTGCTGTCCCCAAGGATTCTGTTTCATCTCTGGTGCATCAATGCAAGCGAGGCGAACAGTCACAGTTTTGTTACCAGTTTTCACCCGTATGGTGTCACCGTCACCTACGCTTACAACTGTAGCGGTAAGATTGTTGGCAAATACGGGTAACGACATTTGAGCTAGAAGCAAAGCTGCAACACCAATCAAGCGAAATTTAAAAACCATTTGTACTAAAAATCACTCTTAACTTCTTCTTTTAGGATTCCCAATTTCAGCCAAGCGATCGCTTGTGACAAAGCAGTACACTGGTACTATGCCGAAACTTCCAGAGTGCGATAACTGTCTCCTCTATTCACATAACCCCCACCTCGTCTGTGTCGTTCACCCTGATGGGGTAGTTGTTGAAGGGAGCAATGCGATTTTGTGAGGTGTTTAAAATTCGGGTGCTAAATCACCTATTTAGGGGTGCGATCGCAGCTAAATAACTGTTCTTATTGAGAATTTAGCTCTATAAATGAGAATTAAAGTCCGATCTAACAAAATCGCATTGCTCCCGTTGTTGAAGGCACTTTAACGCCAGCAGCAAGAGCGCTCATCCGAGAATGCGGAAAATTTGAGGAAGATGGCTGCTACCATCCTTTGGAACTATGGAGCTATGAGTTAGTCAATGATATTGAGGTGTTACTGCGGATCGAAGACTTTTCGGTTTGGATGGTTTTCGCTACGCTCTCTGAGCTACAGAGCTTGGAGAAACAAAACATTCCCGTCAGTCAATGGCAAGAAATTTCTTTTGAACCTGAGGAAGGAGTGACGCCACTGCCAATGGATGAAACTGACCGAGAGCAAATCACCCAGGCAATTAAGGAAGCGTTTTTTCCAAAACCCAATTAACTACAAATCTACAACACCTCCGTTGATTAGTCTAATTTACTTACGAATATCCAGGCTTTTACACATTCTCCCTGGATATTCTTTTTTAATCAATATCCGCAAAATCTCGCCATCACCTGACCAGGTGCTTAAAAATCTATTTCCCAGTAGCCTCTTTTAGCACACCAACAACGCTAATGGCAAAGTTGAATTAATTGCAGCGCAATCTCCCGCAAATATACAACCTCAGTTAACAAGTGTAGCACTTGTAAGGAATTAGTTGCTCTAAGAACTCTGCAACCCTTGTAAATCACGAGCGCAATCACGTCCACTTTTTGTCAGTAAACGTGCTGTCCAATAGTGCAAGAGCTTGAAAGTTGATATTGCTACCCTAATCTCTACCGACAGAAAGATTTATACAAACAACACCCTAGTTTAAGGTAAGTACAACCAACAGTAACGCAAGGAAAAAACAAATGAATCCACCTGCAACTGTTAGCACAAAACTCCAGAAAAGTGCGGCATTTATATTGCTTTCTCTAGCTTTAGTCGGTTTAGAAATTCCTTCTTCAACTGGACAGAGCTTGCCAAATAGCTCAACCAAATCGGCTCCGCTTGTTGATGGAACATATTTATACGGCGAAACTCCTAAACCTAATCAAATTGGGAAAGCCTACTTAGTAATGCAACATCAACAAGGAGATATTGTGGGAGCTTTGTACTATCCTAATTCTGAGTTTAGTTGCTTTACAGGAAAACAGGATAACAACACAGTTTCTGCTAAATCACTTAGTTACAATAAAGCAAAAACTGAAAATATGAAAATTAACTTATCCAATTTTCATCAAATCAAACTTATTAGCGCTAACGACCAACGCATCCTCTCAGTCTGCAAGCAAACAACAGTTGCCTCTTAGCAATTAACTAACGAGATTACTAATCATATAGGCTTTATTCAATAACAAGACACGGATCACAACCTCAAAAGTCAGAGCAAAAGAGTAGGTGATTCAGCCTACGACTCATTACAGACTGTTGCACACTGACTATATAAAAGTAGAAGGCGAAATATTGTTGTTGGCAGCCAAGGTGGAGTGAGGATGTTAAAGCCAGATTAAACTAAGGTATGAGAATTGGTATTTTCGAGCAGATGACAGTTAATAATGGATTGATTCTTGCGCTCTTTATTCTGATTATAACCCTGCTAGCTCTTGGCTATGGTTTTGGTGTGAAAGCTCGACGTTTACCCTTTACGGCAGAAATTGGGTTTAACCAGCAGCAATGGCAATTTCTCCGATGGTGGGTCAAGTTAGCCTCCTTTGCTGGAGTTTTGTTACCGATGTGCTTGTTAGCTCTGGCTTGGAAACAACCATCTTCAAGGGTATTTTGGGGAAGTTACCTGTTGATAGTCGCCGTACAACTCATATCTGAACGTGTTTTTA
>NZ_JAIVFR010001045.1 GCF_020829685.1 Nostoc sp. CHAB 5715
ACCAGAACGTAAGGAAGCTCACCCTGCTCTAATAATTTAATCAGATAAGGACGTGATACGTTCAACAAATCAGCTGCTTGTTGTGTTGTTAGTTCTGGATTATATGTAACTATAGATACATTTTTACATTGCCACAGGTTTAGAAAAACCCAATCAAGGAAAAGTCTGGCTCGGTAATCTGGATATTACGGGAATGCCAATGCATAAAAGGGCGCGATTGGGTATTGGCTATTTAGCACAAGAACCAAGTGTTTTTCGCCAACTCTCGGTAGAGGATAATATTCTGTTGGTACTAGAGCAAACGAATGTGCCACGATGGGAGTGGGCAAGACGACTCACAACTTTACTGCGGGAGTTTCGGTTGGAAAAATTAGCCAATAGCAAAGGAATTCAACTTTCTGGTGGTGAGCGACGGCGGACGGAATTAGCAAGGTCTTTAGCTGCTGGACAAGAAGGGCCAAAATTTTTACTTTTGGATGAACCATTTGCGGGAGTTGATCCGATCGCAGTCTCAGAAATTCAGCAAATTGTCGCACAACTGCGCGATCGCGGCATGGGAATCTTAATTACAGATCATAATGTCCGCGAAACCCTGGCCATCACCGATCGCGCCTATATAATGCGCGAGGGACAAATTCTCGCTTTTGGCGCTGCTGACGAACTCTACGGCAACCCCCTGGTGCGGCAATATTATTTAGGTAATAATTTTCAAGTCTAAATTAATAGTTATTTAGTTAATAATTTAAAAGGCTATTTTTAAATTTTAAACATGAATTTTTTAGTTATACCATTTCTTTGTAAAGCTGCGCCAAACCCTTTTAACTTCTTTCTTTGTGTCCTTTGCGTCTTTGCGGTAGCCTGCGGCAAGCCGCTTCTCTACGAGACGCTGATGCGTTCGCGTCTACGTTTTTATTTTTTATACTTAAATATGGTTTGGCGCATCTTCATACAGAATTGGTATTAATTTTCAGGTATTTAAAATTAAATTTTAATACTAAATGTAGATATCCTTTGTTTCGCCAGGGTTGCTAATATTTAACTTTTCAAGTTAGTCATGATATCAAAGAAACTTACGTTTTTCTACAACCTCTATTCGCTGCTGCCTTTTACGATCATGGATCGTTACCTTGCTAGCGAATTGTTAGCGCCGTTTTTCTTTGGTGTCGGAGCTTTTTCATCAATTGGCGTTACTATCGATGCTGTATTTGATTTAGTCAGAAAAATTGTAGAATCTGGGCTACCCATAGGCATTGCCATTCAGGTTTTTTTGTTAAAGTTTCCCAACTTTATCGTTTTAGCTTTTCCCATGTCTACGCTGCTGGCTACTTTGATGACTTATAGTCGTCTTTCTAGCGAGAGCGAACTAATTGCCCTGCGTGGTTGTGGGGTCAGCGTCTATCGCATAGCCCTAACTGCTGTGATGTTGAGTCTTGTGGTTACAGGAATGACATTTGTGTTTAACGAACAAATTGCACCAGCAGCAAATTACCAAGCGGGGATGACTCTGGATAAAGCCCTCAAATCAGATAAGCCAACTTTTAAACAGCAAAATATTTTTTATCCTGAATACCAGGATGTTACACAGCCGGATGGCTCTAAGAATAGGATTTTGATCCGCTTGTTTTACGCCGACCAATTTGATGGTAAGCGGATGTCAGGTTTGACGATTATAGACCGTTCAACAAAAAATCTGAATCAAATTGTGGTATCAGAATCTGCCCAGTGGAATCCTTCTCAAAATGTCTGGGATTTTTACAACGGTACCATCTATTTTGTTGCTGCCGATCGCTCTTATCGCAACATCGTCAGATTTGAACACCAACAACTGCAACTACCGCGCACGCCATTAAGTCTGGCAGAAAAAAGTCGGGACTATGGTGAGATGAATATTGCTGAAGCACTAGATCAACTACAAGTAGAACTTCTCGGTGGCGATCGCCAAAAAATTCGTAAACTCGAAGTACGGATTCAACAAAAAATCTCCTTACCTTTTGTATGTGTAGTTTTTGGCTTGGTAGGTGCAGCGATGGGAAGCATACCCCAGCGAACTGGGAGAAGTACCAGCTTTGGGATTAGTGTTGTAGTAATTTTTTCGTACTACTTAATTTTCTTTATTACTGGTGCGATCGCGCAAGCAGGTGTCCTTTCTCCCTTTATAGGGGCTTGGTTGCCCAACTTTATTTTTTTGGCAATAGGTCTATTCTTATTGATGCGAGTTGCCAAACGATGAGGGGGATGAGGGGGATGAGGAAGATGAGGAAGATGAGGGGGATGAGGAAGATGAGGAAGATGAGGGGGATGAGGAAGATGAGGAAGATGAGGGGGATGAGGAAGAATTTACTTCCCCATCTCCCCCTGCTCCCTCATCTCCCCCTGCTCCCTCATCTCCCCCTGCTCCCTCATCTCCCCCTGCTCCCTCATCTCCCCCTGCTCCCTCATCTCCCCCTGCTCCCTCATCTCCCCCTGCTCCCTC
>NZ_JAIVFR010001046.1 GCF_020829685.1 Nostoc sp. CHAB 5715
AGATTAGACGACCGCAGTATTCTTGATCTACCCAATCGGTCAAGGTTCATTCTCTGATGGTATGCCTTTGGGTATCTCTGGAACCTTCAACTTCATGATTGTGTTCCAAGCAGAACACAACATCTTGATGCACCCCTTCCACATGTTAGGTGTGGCTGGTGTATTTGGCGGTTCCTTGTTCTGTGCAATGCACGGCTCGTTGGTAACCTCTTCTTTGGTTCGTGAAACCACCGAAACCGAGTCCCTTAACTACGGTTACAAATTCGGTCAAGAAGAAGAAACCTACAACATCGTTGCAGCCCACGGCTACTTCGGTCGTCTAATCTTCCAATACGCTTCCTTCAACAACAGCCGTTCACTGCACTTCTTCCTCGCAGCTTGGCCTGTCGTCGGCATCTGGTTCACCGCCTTGGGTGTAAGCACGATGGCATTCAACCTGAACGGTTTCAACTTCAACCAATCAGTAATTGACTCCCAAGGTCGTGTCATCAGCACCTGGGCAGACGTAATCAACCGCGCTAACTTGGGTATGGAAGTAATGCACGAGCGTAACGCTCACAACTTCCCCCTAGACTTAGCTGCTGGTGAAGTTACTCCTGTTGCTCTGACTGCTCCTGCTATCAACGGTTAATTCTGAAGATTTAGCTAAATAAAAAGCGCCCTCCAGAAATGGGGGGCGCTTTTTTGTTGTAATTATTTTAAAACGGAGCGTTTAATAAATCCTGTAGTAGATTTTGTTCTATAGCGATCGCGCCACATTACAAAACCAGTAATGAACAAAATCAACGGTGTAAGTCCGACAAATACATAGAGTATGCGGGATGTAAGTCCCAAAAAAGTGCCGTAGTGCAGAGGAGTAAAGGAGTTGAGGACGCGATCGCCCAACGACGACTTCAGCGCATTATTGAACCACAAAACCTTACCACTGTATTGGTCGAGATAGACAGAGAGAGTACCGTACCTACTTCCAAACAAGCAAATGTGATCGCTCAACAAGCAAATGCGTACGCTCAACAAGCAAATGCGATCGCTCGACAAGCAAATGCGTACGCTCAACCTGACTTTTCAGGGGATGTGGAAAACATCACACTCCACTATGTTAAATTCAAGCTACAACTCCTGCGGATGAGGAATTAGGTAATGGCGGCTTCTGTGGAACATGGCTTAAATAATAGCGCTTTTATCCCTCCTTTAGAAAGTGGCGATCGCTTAACCCGCCACGAATTCGAGCGTCGTTATGCAGCAATGCTCAATAAAAAAGCAGAATTAATCGAAGGAGTCGTTTATGTGGCATCGCCAGTGCGTTTTAGAAGTCATGGACAACCTCATGGACAGTTAATTACCTGGTTGGGAGTTTATCAAGTTTCCACACCAGGCGTAGCACTAGGTGACAATGCTACTGTGCGCTTGGATTTAGACAATGAACCACAGCCTGATGTTTTGCTGTTGATAGATAAACCAAACAGGGGACAGGCACAAATAAGTGAAGATGATTACGTAGAAGGCGCACCTGAATTAGTAGCAGAAGTAGCAGCCAGTAGTGCATCTATTGATTTATACGACAAAAAACGCGCTTACCGTCGCAACGGAGTGCAGGAATATATCGTCTGGCAGACTTTGGAAAATAAACTCGACTGGTTCTGTTTGCAAAATGGTGAATATTTACCACTGGTGGCGGATGCAGATGGTGTGATTAAAAGTACAGTATTTCCAGGTTTGTGGTTAGCTGTCACCTCACTCCTTACAGGGGACATGACGACAGTTTTAGCAGTGCTGCAACAAGGGTTAAATTCAAAAGAACACACGGAGTTTGTTGGGCGGTTATTTAGGTAAAAAATTAATACAAATAATTTTAAATATACAAATATTTACACAGATAAAATATTAAAAAAACATCTGGTGTATTTGGGTACAATTACTAAATTGTTACTCATCTATAGTAGTAAATGCATTTGCTATAAATAAAAATAATTATCAAAACTGTCAGCAGTGAGTAAACTAACTACTGACGGTTATCTCCAGAGTTAACATTCATTGTATTTCCACAGACTACAAATTTCAGATTCTAATTTTTGTCTCAATTTAATATAAAATCTAAAACTTAAAATTCAAAATCAACATGGCAGACCTAACTCCTAATTCTAGTTTTAGTTTGACACTGCGCTTGCAAATTCCCAATCGTGTAGGGATGTTAGCATCCGTAACCCAGGCGATCGCAACCTGTGGTGGTAATCTTGGTCAAATTGATCTAATCGAGCAAACCCGCAAAGAATCCACCCGCGATCTGACTGTGGATGCTGCTAGTACCGAACATGCTGAAACCATTGTGCAAGCAGTGAAAGCATTGCCAGACATCAAGTTACTGAGTGTCTACGATCGCACCTTTAATTTGCATCGCGGTGGCAAAATCAGCATTACTAGTAGAATTCCCTTAAGAAGTGTGTCTGATTTAGCAATGGC
>NZ_JAIVFR010001047.1 GCF_020829685.1 Nostoc sp. CHAB 5715
CCTAAATCAGGATAAACTCTATGTATCGATTCCAGATCAGTGCATACACACAAACGGGTGAATCCATCGGTCTTGTCGGTTCGACTCCAGAGTTGGGACAGTGGGACATTATGAAATGTGTCCAGCTGCGTACAAGTGGCGATCGCTATCCTTTATGGTGGACAGATGAAATTGACATTCAGCAGCCTTTATCGGGCGATGGACAAAGAGTTGAATACAAGTATATACGTCTCGATGCAAAGGGTAATGCCCAATGGGAGAGCTTACTAGATACAAATCGCTGGATTCCTATTGATCCTAACAATCATTCCAGCACAATTATAGTGGATGACGGCGCATTCGGTTATTTACAACCTTACCCCTTTGGATACCTTGAGGAACCTGCTGTCAGAATGCCCGGAGAAGAAGGGGCTGAAAGACTCAAAATTGTAGTAATTGGCAGTTCCGTCGCACTAGGTCATAAAGCCTGGTTTTTGAAAGGTTGGGTCTGGCTGTTGGCAGAGGCTTTACAGCAAAAATATGGGCATAAACTCGTGAATGTGTCGGAAGTGGGGGCGAATGTCAGCAAAACGATCGCTCGATTTGGCTCAGTTGTCACCCCAGAACAACCGGATATCGTAATCATTGCCCTGTCTCTGGGCAACGAAGGGTTAGCTTACTGTCCCCCTCACGAACGACGAGCAGTACAGCGACGGTTTGAAAGTGGCTTGCAGCAGCTTGTAAAAATGACGCGGGACATCGGGGCAATTCCAATTCTGGGCGGTGTCTATCCCAATGGCGATTATTCCCAGGAACATTACTGGCTGATCCGAGACACACGCAACCGAATGCTAAGTTGGGGCGTACCTGTACTGGATTGGTTGGCAGCTGTGGATGATGGGCAAGGACGATGGAAAGCGGGGATATCCTTCGACCCGGCTCACCCGAACACGGTTGGTCATAGGCTCATGTATCAGCAGATCGACCAGCAACTATTCGATATCGACAAAGACGAATTAGCAAAAGAAAAACAACGCTTCCAGCAACCGAATGAATTTCCCATCTACTTTGACAATGCGGGCTTTCATGTCTCTGTCTGTATGGAAGAGAAGCGTTTACGGATTGTTAATACATCACAATACAGCTATACCATCGCTCCCTATTGGCAGGAACTACAAACTGCACTGCAAAATAAGGCTGGATTGATACCGGGTATCTACATTGCCAAAGATACCCAACCAGGGACGCTCCCCTTCTTTGCTGTAGATAATGGCGCGATCGCAACTACAATAAACATTCCCCCTAGTGCCGACCTAGAATATACCACCGCCTTCAATCTCTTTTCGCCGAACAACGTTTTATTCTATGACGGGCATCTGGGAATTTTGCAAGCGGACGAACGCCACCTCTGGGTAATCAACGAATCAGACAACGAGTACAATATCCAGCCGATGTGGACGGAGGTTTGTAACGCACTTAAAGCCATGCCATCGGGTGTCTATGAAGATCCGCTTTATCCCGACGCTCCCTTTCGCACCATGATGATTGGCAAGGATGGGCTAGAAAGCCGGGTGAAAGCACCACCTAAGTCTGCGGTGCTGTTCCAATATAAATGTAAATTATCGGATATCAGCCGTGTCGCCATTCTTCCCCTTGGCGATCGCTGTGCCGTCCGCATGATGCTATATAAGATGGAGTACGATGGCCCCGCCTTTCCCTTTGATCTAACGCGCACCACCAATATTGGAGATGTCGCGGATGCGATCGAAAACGGTTTTGATGATATGTGGAACCCTGCTTTTCTGCACTACAGTCCCGATGCAGGCAGAATTTACCACAGTAAGTGGTCAGGTTTATCCTTTGCCCATGAAGTCGAGGAGACAGACGACCCAACGAGCGATATGTCTCCCGTCCATGAACGGATGCGCGTTCGGTACACGGCACGGTCTCAAAGGTTTTGGTATGCATTGCGGCACTGCGACAAAGTGCTTTTTGTTCGCACAGGAATTAGCGATCGCGGTGGTGTGATAGATTTAGTTAACAAGCTGCAAAAACAATGCCAGGGGAAACCATTTCATCTCTTGCTTCTTTCTCCCCAAAGCGGTGATGAGTTTTTAGACCTTCCCAATGTGCTGCACTACAATGTCGAGTTTAATCCCGATCGCATGTATGACGATTTGGGACACTGGATGTACTGCACAGAGGTAATGCGAGGAATTCTGCAATCCCTTGGTGTGTCCAGCAAAAACCTCTTTTGGTGTCCACCCAAAACACCGAAGGGGTGAGAAACTGGGTAGAGGCGAACGCAATTGTTATTTCGGCGAACTCATTTGTTATTTCGGCGAACTCATTAGACATCTCCAAAATAGTAACATTCTGTGGTAAAAGAACAGCAGAGAGCTTTTTTGACACAGAAATATGAGCGATATACTGAACCACATTGAAGATAATCCTAAACAAACACAGCGCTTAATTGGT
>NZ_JAIVFR010001048.1 GCF_020829685.1 Nostoc sp. CHAB 5715
GGATTCCTATTTGATTTTTGAATAAACACCGTACACCTCGAAAAGCCTGATTCCCTACTCCCTACTCCCTATTCCCTACTCCCCGCCTACGCAAATAATTTCAAAAATCAAAGCGGATTACTATAATATATTCTTTTTCTGTATTGTCACTGAGGTAACAGATTTTTTGGACAGATTAAACTATCGTCACTTTCCAAAATAATTATGTAATTTAATTTACATAATCTGCTAAATACATGTATGGATTTTCCAGATTTTATAAATATCCCTTGCCATTATTATTTTTAAGCTTATGGCTAGTAGCAGTTTTTTTGTTGAGCAATCAACCTGCTCATAGCCAACATGCAGCCATATTTAATAAAGAAAAATACCAATCAACCTTGCTAGCAAAAAGAATAATGCCCTCAACACTGACACAAAATGTCCGTAAGATAGTGCTGGAGAATGGTCTAACTGTCCTGACAAAGGAAGTGCATACTGCGCCAGTAGTGACGGTGCAGGTGTGGTACAAGGTTGGCTCACGCAACGAAGAACCGGGCGTGAATGGCATTGCCCACCAGTTGGAACACATGATGTTTAAAGGTACTCTAAACCGTCCAATTCAATTTGGCCGTTTGTTTAGTGCTTTAGGTAGTGATTCCAATGCTTTCACCAGCTATGACCAAACTGCATATTACGGTACTGTGGAACGAAACAAGCTAAAAGCGCTCTTAGTGCTGGAAGTAGACAGGATGCAAAATTCCCAGATTGAGCCAGAACAACTGGCGAATGAGAAGCGAGTAGTAATTTCTGAGTTGCAGGGTTACGAAAATAGCCCTGAATATCGTCTCAACCGCGCCGTCATGCAGGCGGTGTTTCCTAATCATGCTTATGGGTTGCCTGTAGGTGGTACGAAAGCTGATGTCGAGAAATTTGAAGTTGAGCAGGTAGAAAAATATTACCGCAATTTTTACAGTCCCGATAATGCCGTCTTAATTATTGTTGGAGATTTTCAAACTGCCAATACCCTGGAAATAGTTAAAGAGGTATTTGGCAAAGTACCCAGAAGGCAGGAGGCAGGAGTTATTTCTCCCTCATCCCCCTCATCCCCCTCATCCCCCTCATCGCCGATAGTATTGCGAGAACCGGGAGCAGGGCGTTTGTTACAAGCGGTTTATCCGCTACCGGATGCAAATCAACCGGATGTACCTGCGCTGGATGTAATGGATTACATCTTGACTGAGGGACGGAATTCTAGACTTTATCAGGCATTGGTGGAATCAGGTTTAGCTAGTGAATTAACAGCGTCTGTTACCAGTTTGCGAGAATCTGGTTGGTATGAGGTGTTGGTGACGGCTGATTCTAAACAAGATTTGAAAAAAATTGACTCAGTGTTGAGTAGCGCGATCGCTAATGTAGCAGAAAAAGGTGTGACATCTGAGGAAGTAGAACGAGCCAAAACCCAATTAACAGCAGATGTAATTTTGAGTAACCGTGATATCACTTCTCAAGCAATGCGATTGGGCAATGATGAGACAACTGTTGGTGATTATCGCTACACAGACCGCTATTTGGATGCTGTTCGTCTGGTAAAGCCGACGGATGTTGTCGCTGTGATTAACAAATACCTGACAAAAAAAGCCAGGACAGTAGGCTTTTTTGAACCAACCCAGAAGCGGATAACAGAAGTTGGTGATAAACCAGACTCAGCCCAAACTATAGAGAATTTTTCTCCTGGCGCACCTGTGCTTCCTTCTGAGGTGATGAAATACTTACCACCTGTGGATTTGGCTACAGATGCAATCGCCCAAGTATTACCACAGGAATTCAAATTTACTAACGGACTGCGGTTATTACTGTTAAGAGATCATAGTACTCCCACTGTTACCTTGAGCGGTCACATTCAAGCTGGGACGGAATTTGATCCAGAGGATAAAGCTGGACTGGCTGCTTTTGTGGCAGAGAATTTGCTCAATGGTACTAATAGCAAGGATGACTTAACTATTGCCAAACTTTTGGCAGAACGAGGGGCGAGTCTCGACTTTGAAGCCTACCACGAAGGTGTGCATATCGAAGGTGATAGTTTAGCAGATGATTTGCCGATACTTCTTGAGATATTGGCAGATGTTGTAAAAAATAGTACCTTTCCAGTCAAAGAATTGGAATTGCATCGCCAACAAACTTTAACTGACTTGCAACTGGAATTAGATGAGCCATCAGAAGTAGCCAGAAGAATATTTGTTCAGTCAATTTACCCGAAAAAACATCCCT
The DNA here is from genome assembly GCF_020829685.1 of Nostoc sp. CHAB 5715. Lineage (GTDB taxonomy): Bacteria > Cyanobacteriota > Cyanobacteriia > Cyanobacteriales > Nostocaceae > Nostoc. Next base: position 2,251 of record NZ_JAIVFR010001048.1, read on the forward strand.
TACATACTTTTCCCACAGAGGATAGTTTACAGCAGATTCAGCGCCAGGATGTGATTGATTTTAAAGCTAAACATTATCGTCCAGATACGACAGTGTTGGCGCTGGTGGGAGATTTTGATCTAGACAAAGTGCGATCGCTGATTAAAAATGAGTTTGATAACTGGGAAGTTAGCGGCCAAGCACCGACATTAAAATATCCTCCGGTGT
>NZ_JAIVFR010000104.1 GCF_020829685.1 Nostoc sp. CHAB 5715
TAATGTACAGACGCGATTAATCGCGTCTCTGACTAATGACTAAATATATGGTGAAACATCTTCACCGCATTTATCTGCCAGATAAGAGAGGGCGCGGAAACGTAAGCCTACCAGTTGCTCATACAACGGGTTAATTTTACACATCGGCGGGATGTGGACAATCTTTCGTCCAAATAAGGTGACATCTTGCTCAAAGGGACACTGGGAGGGAATCATTTTACACAAAAAGCGGGCTACTCTTGGGTCTTGGATATCTAGCCGATCCAGCCAGTCGCGCAGGGGGTGTAGTGCATCAATTTGACGCTTTGTAAGCCCAGTGCTGGCGATAGTGGGGGTAAGCTGTGGGTGTTCTAGGGTGTGGCGAAGGGCTTCTAGTAAATTCTCTGGCTGTTCCAAGGCTTGGCAGAACTGATGCAGAACCTGATCTTCGCTGGGAGAATAAGTACCATCTGCGATCGCTACCATGATCGCTGTCCTTAAGAAATTTTCCGATGCTGGCGTACCTTTACCCAAGACTGCGGCTAATTCTTCTGGCGTAATTACCTCTAGTGAGTCCCATTTAATCTTAGGAGCTAATTCATTTTTGGTGATGCTGGCAATTAATTCCTGCTCTTGGGCATCAAAATTACCATCTGCCCAAGCAATGGTGAGCAGTCCACGCAACCAAGCGGCAATCTGTTCGCTGCTGTAGGGGGATTGAACGGTACTTGTCATAAACTCACGTCTCAAGCTTTCCTCAGTCACTACTAAGCTACCCTACCTAGCGACTATGAAGATAGTGAGGTAATATAGAAAAATTAAGAAAGTGCGTAGGCGTAGCCAGCCGTAAGCATCGTCGTCTCAAGAAATAAACCAGAGAAGTTTTCAAATCGCAACAGTCGGTCTTGGTGTAAAATCTATTTGAGAATCTTTTCTACTTAAGCTGAAAAAGGAGATTTAAGTCGAGTATTCATGAATAAAACCAAAGTTCACCTCGGCATCATTCAAGAAACACTACTAATTCCCCTCTGGGCTAGAGCTTGTGAGCTTCAGCCAGCAGAGCCAATTATAGTAGATCCTAAATCATCTGAGATTCTTGCAGCGATAGACTACGAATTTCATAAATTTACTACTGCTAAATATTCTCAGATAGGCTGTTGTTTACGAGGAAGTATCCTCGACAACTGGGTACGCACTTACTTCAATAAACAATAAAGGTATACATAATGTTTTTATTTGGCATTGAGCATGAAGTCGCTTTTCTAAATAAAGAAGGAAAGTTTGCTGATTTTTCCCACACCAAATTTGCTGATTTCAATCAAATTATTGAAAGGCTACCCACATACCCCGGCGACTATCCTCAACTGCGGGTTGGGGATGCGGGTATTAAAATGAAAAGATGGTATATTGAGGGATTTGAAAGATTTGCAGATTCCGACAAGGTGATTGACTATCATGCTAAAGGTATCGAAATTAGAACGACTATACATTCTGATATTCAAGGCGCTATTAGTGAATTGTCAGAAAGTTTTCACTTGCTACGTGAGGTTGCTGCTGACTTTGGTTTATCACCAGTTTTAGTTAGTTTTAATCCCTACAATCCGGTTTTTGAGCCTCAACCGCCATTAAACGATTATGAAATCAAACAGCTAGAGGCTTATCCTGACGAACAAACTGCTAATATTCACATGGTGTCTTATGGCCCAGATTTAAATATTTCAGTGGCAAATTTGTCTACTGAAGATGTGATTGATGTTGGCAAAAAATTAACTTATTATAGTCCCTATATCGTCCCTTTTAGTTATAGTTCCCCTTTTTATAAGGGAGGATTATGGGATGGTTTATCGGTACGAACATTTATCAGAACTGGAAAAAGGCCAGCAGCCCTTGTTTTTGTTCAAAAACAAGAACAACTGATTGATAGCACACCTTCCTTAACAAAAATCGCCCGCATTCCGGCTGAAGTAGGACGTATTGAATTTAAAGCTTGTGATAGCTGTGATGACTTTTCTATCTATGCGGCTTTGCTAACATTATTGAAAGGTTTGGTGCTAGATGAAACTTTGCTGGGTAGAGCAACTGTACCCGATGCAGCATTACACCAACTATCGGCAAAAGAAGGGTTTGACAACGAGGATATTTTTGGGAATGCGACAAAAGTCTTGCAAGCAGCCGAAGTTGCTTTAGGAGATGACGCAGATGTTCATTATTTAACGCCGTTAAAAGTAATGCTGGCGAAGCGAAAAACAAGATCCCATAAATTAATAGAAATGTTCCATCGGGTAAGTTCAATAGAAGAGGTAATAAAGCAGACTTATCAGTAGTTTTTATTCAATGGCCGAATTCAGGTTGTTTGCAATTGGTAAAATTTGCGTCAAGCGCAGTGGCTCTTGCTGATGGGGATTAGTATCTGGTTTTACTTGATCTTCCTGATGCTGAAAGGGGGATTGGTGGTCAGACATAGTTAGGAGATCCCCGTTACAAAACTGTACTTCCGACTTCCGACTTGTTTAATTCTTTACCGCTTCAGCCTGCCGATTTTGATTCTTTTTATCTGGAAGTAGCCGTTCCAATCCACGGGCGATTAAGGGTAAAAATCCAATAAATAACGCCACGCCTAGCAAGTTGAATATTAACTGTGCATTAGCGATTTGGCGAGCAACATCATCCCCTGCCCCCATTAACTGAGAAATCCATTGCGCGAATCCTGCCAATTGAGTGGCAAATACAATTCCTACCGCAGCAGTAGTCAGATTGAAAAGTAAATGAAAGATACCTGTCCGCACTGCTGGACGTTCGCGTCCAAAGGTAGCTACTAATGTGTCAGCACAAGTGCCAACTTCAGCACCCAGCATTAACGCCACGCCAGCAGATAATGAGATTAATCCTTGACTAGCCAAAGTCACAATAATCGCAACGGTGGCAGAGGAAGATTGAACTAAGACTGTAAAGAGTGCCCCAACTCCAGCACCTAAAAGTGCGTTGTTCCCCAAGGTTTCCATCAATTTGATAAATGGCCGGTAGTCTTTGAAAGGTTCCATTGCGTTTTCAATTGTGTCAAGTCCGAAAAACAATAAGCCTATGCCAAGAATAACTAAACCGATTTGCTTCCAACGTTCTTTTTTACCCAACAAAATTAACAGTAAGCCAATGAACATTGCTATTGGGGCATAATCACTAATGTTAAAAGCAACTATTTGAGCGCCGATGGTTGTACCAATATTGGAACCCAAAACCACGCCGAGAGATTCTACAAATGACAATAAACCAGCACTAACCATTGCAATCACAATGATGATTGTTACTGAGGACGAATCTAATATTGTTGTCGCTACCGTGCCAGTTGCTATTCCAGCGTAGCGATTGGTGGTGAACTTGCTAATTAGTTCTTTGGCACGATCGCCTGCGATCGCTTCTAGTCCCTCGGCCATTCGTGTCACACCATACAAAAATAGTACGAGTCCCGCCAGCGCACCCGTGACTATTTTAAAAATATCTAATTTTCCCTGTTCTTCTCCTTTAGACTCAGCACTTTTATCCTGACTATTGTTCTTTTCTTCCCTAGTATTCTGAGATAGTTTGCTGTTTTTTTGTTGTGTTTCTTCTACTCCAGCAGGAGTCTGAGCATTAACGCTAATTTCTACAGATGGTGCATCAAACCAATGAAAATTATTTCCTAAAGAAGGAGTAACTACCAAAGCTGAAACTAAAATACTCAATATGAAACCGTTAAATACTTTTTTGAAGCTTTTTGATAACAACATAATACCCCTCAAAAAAATTATTGATTAGTGTAAGCAAGTATTAGTATTAATTCTAGTCTCAAAACATCCAATGCTAAATGCTGATAAACTAATTTAGCAAATTTAAAACGGGTTTTAACTTGCTCAATTTCGCTAGTTGTAGGAATAGAACGCGATCGCAGCAAACCCCACCAGTATGGGTGCATCCCAGTTTTTATTTTGCTCTTGAGAATAACTGTCATTGCGAACGCGAGTGCGTCTCGTAGAGAGGAGGAACGACGAACGCAAGTGCGTGTCCAAGACTTGCAATCTCATGGACTCGTTTTGACCTGAAGAATTTTGCGATTGCTTCGTTCCTCTCTTCGAGACGCTACGCGTTCGCAATGACATGTAAAAAAGTGGGATGCTCCCCAAATCATACGTGTCAACTTAACGTAAAAGCCATGTCCCGCAAGGAACTGAAGTTCCTTGCTAATAGCGAAAGTCATCTGAAGATGACTAAATATATCCAAAAATCTTTAGTCTACTTGAGTAGACTTTAGCTATGAGCCGCTGAAATTCATTTCTGGGCGGGCGTGGAAGCCAACAGATAAGTGATTTTTAACTTAAGTTGACACCAATGTCCCCAAATACTTCGACTACGCTCAGGACAAGCTCAGTACAAATGACAAATGACAAATGACAAATGACAAATGACTAATCCCTGTTTCATCCTAAAGTTAGACGCGGCTGGTTTTCATGTTTATATACCATTAAACTGGGAATGTGCCTCAGAAAACCAGAGACTTGAGAAAAATATGAGGTCGTGACCTAGCTAAAGTTCTGGGATTCGTCATCATGTATGAACTAGTTCAAGCTGTCTTCAACAGTGATGAAAAAACTGCTCTGCATCAGTTGATTTATGCGTTGAGTGCTTCAGGTAAGCGTTACTTCCTAAGAAATGAAATTTTACAAGCTTTTGCCGATTACTGTGATCAATCCCAAAAGCCAGCCTATTTTTACTACTCTTCTTCTGTTGGTAAACTCATACAGTACACCCACGAAATAATTTTTGAAGAAGAAAGTACCTGGTTCGTGGTTCGTCCCAGGATTGCTAGTCAAGAAGTTTGGAAACTGACATCTGATAGTAGGTTCGAGTTGATGACACCTCAAGCATTGCTAGATGTGAGAGATCGCCTAGTCAACCGCTACCAACCCCACATCCTGGAAATCGACCTCCACCCGTTTTACGAAAGTTCCCCAAGAATCGACGACCCTAGAAATATTGGTCAAGGTTTAGCCTTCCTCAACCGTTACCTGTGCAATCAATTGTTGACTGACCCCCAATATTGGGTAGAAATGTTATTTCAAGCATTACAGGGGCTACAACACGATGGGATTCGCCTGCTGTTGAGCGATCGCATTCCTTCAGGTATTCACCTAGCCAAACAAATTAAGCTAGCGCTCAAATTCTTGAATGAGCTTGAGCCTGATGAACCTTATGAAAAATTCCGCTTCGATCTTCAAGAACTCGGCTTTGAGCCGGGTTGGGGTAACACTGCGGCGCGAGTCTGTGAAACCCTAGAACTCCTCGACCGACTCATTTACTCTCCAGAACCCGGCATCTTAGAAACATTTGTAGCCCGCGTCCCCGCCATTTTTCGCGTCGTCCTCATTTCCATCCACGGCTGGGTTGGACAGGAGGATGTTTTGGGAAGAGATGAAACACTTGGTCAAGTTATCTACGTCCTCGAACAAGCTCGCAGCTTAGAAAACGAACTGCGTGAACAAATCAAACTCGCTGGCCTGGACGTGCTGGGTATGGAGCCACATGTGATTATTCTCACCCGGCTAATCCCTAACTGCGAAGGCACATTTTGCAACCTGCGTTTAGAAAAAGTCCAAGATACTGAAAATGCTTGGATATTGCGCGTTCCTTTTAGTGAATTCAATCCTGAAATTACGAACAATTGGATTTCTAAATTTGAGATTTGGCCTTATCTAGAAAACTTTGCTCTAGATGCAGAAAAAGAATTACTAGCTCAGTTCAAAGGTAAACCTAATCTTATTGTTGGCAACTATAGCGACGGGAACTTAGTGGCTTTTCTTTTATCTCGCCGGATGAAAGTTACCCAGTGCAACATTGCCCATTCACTGGAAAAACCTAAACATCTATTTAGTAATTTATATTGGCAAGATTTAGAAGACCAATATCACTTCTCGGTACAATTTACTGCTGATTTAATTAGCATGAATGCAGCCGACTTCATCATCACATCGTCCTATCAAGAAATTGTCGGCACACCTGACACCATAGGTCAATACGAATCGTACAAATACTTTACGATGCCAGAGTTGTATCATGTGGTTGATGGCATTGATTTGTTTAGTCCTAAATTCAACTTCGTGCCGCCGGGAGTAAATGAAAAGATTTTCTTTCCCTATAGCCAAAAAGAAGACCGATCTAACCTTCGCAGACAAATTCACGACCTACTCTTTACCCGCGAAGACCCCCAAATATTTGGTTATTTAGAGCAGCCTAATAAGCGACCAATCTTTACCGTTGCTCCCATCACTTCAATCAACAATCTCGCGGGATTAGCTGAATGCTTTGGTCAAAGTCAGGCGTTGCAAGAACATTGTAACTTGATTCTCTTCAGTAGTAAACTGCATCCAGATGAAGCTACAAACCCAGAAGAAGCAGAAGAGATCCAAAAACTCCACGACATTATTGAGCAATATCATCTCAATGGCAAGATTCGCTGGGTGGGGATGCGTATCCCTAGCAGCAACCTCGGCGAAGCCTACCGAGTAGTTGCAGATTCTCAGGGAATTTATGTCCACTTTGCCCGCTTTGAATCCTTCGGTCGGTCTATTTTAGAAGCGATGATTTCTGGTTTGCCAACTTTTGCTACTCAATTTGGCGGGTCTTTAGAAATTATCGAAAACCAAGAGAATAGATTTAATCTTAATCCTACAGACTTAGAAGGAACAGCAAAGAAAATTTTAGGCTTTGTTGAACAATGCAATAGTCAAGATGAGTATTGGCAGGAAGTTTCAGAATGGATGAGTCAGCGAATTCATAATAGATACAATTGGCATTTACATAGTAATCAATTACTACAGCTTGCTAAAATATTTAGTTTTTGGAACTTTGTTGCTCCAGAAAATAACGAAGCCAGAGATCGCTATATGGAAACTTTATTTCATCTCATTTATAAACCTAGAGCGGAAAAGATTTTGGAAAAGCATAAGGGGGGATGAGGGAGTGGGGAGTGGGGAGTGGGGAGTGGGGGATGAGGGGGATGAGGGGGATGAGGGGACAAGGAGAATTAGAGACTGATTTATCCACCTCAGATACTCATTAAAGGAGTTAAAAGACTCATTAATCCACCTCAGATACTCATTAACGGAGTTAAAAGACTCATTAATCCACCTCAGATACTCATTAAAGGAGTTAAAAGACTCATTAATCCACCTCAGATACTCATTAAAGGAGTTAAAAGACTCATTAATCCACCTCAGATACTCATTAAAGGAGTTAAAAGACTCACCAATCCACCTCAGATACTCATTAATCCACCTCAGATACTCATTAACGGAGTTAAAAGACTCATTTATCTAGCTCAAAGACTCAAAATCCCCACTCCCCACTCCCCACTCCCCACTTTATGCAAACAAAAGCTCGTTCTCGCAATTTTATCTACACAGACTGGATTTTAATCGAAACCCAGTTTGACCCTGAGCAATTGCACTCTAAAGAAACCGTCTTTACAATCGGCAATGGATACCTGGGAACAAAAGGCAGTTTTGAAGAAGGTTATCCTCATGCATTGCCAGCTACTTTTATCCACGGTGTCTATGACGATGTGCCGGTGGTGTACACTGAACTGGCAAATTGCCCTGATTGGCTACCCTTGGTAGTGATTGTAAATGGCGATCGCTTCCGTCTCGATCAAGGTGAGATATTGCGCTACGATCGCCAGCTTGATTTACGCTACGGACTTCTGATCCGTTACTTACGTTGGCGCTCTCCCAGTGGAAACACTATAGATATTACCTTTGAACGCTTTGCTAGTTTTGCAGATCGGCATGTGTTGGCGCAACGCTGCCATTTAATGCCAGTAGATTTTGATGGGTTAATCGAAGTTCAGGGAAGTATTAACGGCTATCCAGAAAATCAGGGTTTTAATCACTGGGAAGGATTAGATCAGGGCAAGACTCACCAACGAATCTGGTTGCAACGTCGCAGCCGCCACTCCCGAATTGAACTCGCTATGGGCGCAACAATGAGAATCTCTGGCGCTGAAGCATCTTTGCAAGTCAGTACTGCACCTGGTTATCCAACCTTGAGCATGACCTACCTGGCTAAATCACAACAGACCGTAACGGTAGAAAAATTCGTAACAGTTTTTACCTCGCGGGAGACTGAAACACCAGTTTCAGCAGCTACAGAAAAACTCGCACACCTACCAGACTACGCAACACTGCTAAAAGCCAATGAGCAGGCATGGGATGAGGTGTGGCAGCAAAGTGACATCCTCATCGAAGGGGATAGCACAGCTGCTTTTGCTGTTCGCTACAATCTATTCCAACTGCTGATTGCTGGGTCACGCCATGATGACAAAGTGAGCATTCCTGCTAAAACTCTTTCTGGGTTTGGTTATCGCGGTCATATTTTTTGGGATACAGAAATTTTTATGCTGCCCTTTTTTCTGTTTACCCAACCAGCGATCGCCCGAAACTTACTCAGTTACCGTTGGCACACCTTACCAGGAGCTAAACGCAAGGCTTCCCATTATGGCTATAAAGGGGCAATGTTTGCCTGGGAAAGTGCTGATACCGGAGATGAAGTAACACCACGTTGGGCGCTCGGCAATGATTTTTATGGTGAAGACGTGCGGATTTGGTGCCGCGATCGCGAAATTCATATCAATGCAGATATTCCCTACGCCGCTTGGAACTACTGGCAAGCCACTGGTGATGATGAGTGGATGCAACAGCGCGGCGCAGAGATTATTTTGGATGCCGCGATCTTCTGGGGTAGCCGAGTCGAATTCAATCCTGAGCGCCAACGATATGAAATTCGGGGAGTAATCGGAGTCGATGAATACCATGAATTCGTCCACAATAACGCCTTTACAAACCGCATGGCGCAATGGCATTTAGAGAAAGCGATCGCAGTTTATGATTGGTTAGCTCACAAGTTCCCCGAACGAGCTACCGAACTAGAACAGAAACTAAAACTTACCCTAGAGGAGCGAACGCACTGGCAAGATATCATCGCCAAAATCTTGTTTCTCCATGACCCATTAACAGAACTAATCGAGCAGTTTGAGGGATTTTTCCAATTAGAAGATATCAACTTAGCAGATTACGAAGGGCGCGATCGCTCCATGCAAGCCATCTTAAGTATTGAGAAAACCAATAAATGTCAAGTAATCAAGCAGCCAGATATCTTGATGCTCCTTTATTTAATGCGGGAATCAGCAGATTTTCCCTACAACGAAAAAGCATTGCAGACCAACTGGGACTACTACGCACCCCGCACAGACATTACTTATGGTTCGTCCCTTGGCCCAGCAGTTCACGCCATTTTAGCTTCCGACTTGGGTAAATCAACAGAAGCTTACGAAGTGTTTATGCAAGCGTTAATGGTGGATCTTGAAGATAACCGAGGTAACACCAGCGATGGAATCCACGGCGCTACTGCTGGTGGCGTTTGGCAAGCTGTAATTTTTGGATTCGGCGGCATTCAACTAACCGAAAATGGCCCCGTAGCCAACTCCCATCTGCCTGATGGCTGGACGCGCCTAAAGTTTAAACTGCACTGGCGCGGAAAATGGCACGACTTCGATCTACGCAAAGAACAAGTCACTCAAGATATAACTCGTCAACTAGAATATCTCCAACTTTCCCTATCCCCAAATCCCCCAAATTTCCCCTCATCCCCCCCTGCCTCCCATGCCCCTTCATCCCCCCCACTCCCCACTCCCCACTCCCCACTCCCCACTCCCCTAACATCCAACATCCAAGGATTCATCTTCGACCTAGATGGAGTGCTAACAGATACAGCAGAACTTCATTATTTAGCTTGGCAAAAGCTAGCAGATGAAGAAGGTATACCGTTTAATCGCCAAGCTAACGAAGCGCTGCGGGGTGTATCCCGTCGTGCTTCCCTGATGCTGATTATTGGGGATAGACGGTATTCTGAAGCACAAATCGAGGAGATGATGGAGCGTAAGAATCGCTACTATGTGGAATCGATCCAAAACATGACACCCAAGGATTTATTACCAGGTGCGATCGCCTTCTTGGATGAACTGCGGCAAGCTGGGATTAAAATCGGTATTGGTTCAGCTAGCAAAAATGCCCGCACAGTGATCGAGCGATTGGGCATTGCCGATAAAGTAGATGCGATCGCTGACGGTTATAGTGTACAGCAACCCAAGCCAGCACCCGACCTATTTCTGTACGCAGCCAAGCAGCTAGGACTCGAACCAGCGCAATCTGTGGTTGTAGAAGATGCCGCAGCAGGCGTTGAGGCAGCTTTAGCCGGTGGTATGTGGGCAGTAGGACTCGGCCCAACTGAACGAGTTGGAGCCGCTCATGTTGTTTTGCCCAGCTTAGAAGGGGTCACATGGGCAGATTTAAAAGCCAAATTAAGCAATATTGCCAGACAAAAACATTCAGAAACTTCCAATTGAAAATTAATAACTAGACCTGCCATTTTCGACAAATTTACATGTATAGCGGCTTGCACAGCTTTTAAGCCAATTTCCACTTTGGAAGACTTTATAAATAATCAATCATTTTTATTTATTGAATTAAAAATAAAATATAATTGCTTCTATGCTCAAAGGTGTTTAAAGTGGGGTTAGCCGGTCAACAATAAGTTAATTGTAAAGTTTTTCTTAACAGTGCTTAAAAAAAACCAACTGAAATACTTTGTATATTTAGGTGTGTGTTTAAAAGATTACGCCTGTGGTTATCTCTAACAAATTAGAATACGCACTTCTAGCCCTGTTAGAGTTGGCAAGCTGCTACCCTAACAATGAAGCCCTGCAAATTCGGGAGATAGCGGCATTACAAGATATACCGAACCGCTATTTGGAACAACTTCTGGCCACATTAAGGCGTGGAGGTTTAATTAAGAGTATACGCGGAGCTAAAGGTGGCTATGTTCTGGCACGAGATCCCGGAAAGATTACAGTGTTAGATGCTTTTAGCTGCATGGAAGGATCAGATATCGTTGTCTCTAATTCTGAGCCAACTCCAAACACGGTAGAAGGTGAGCTAATTCAGGAAGTCTGGCAGGAAGCACGTCAGGCTGCTAACTCAGTTTTGGAAAAATATACACTCCAAGACCTTTGTGAACAAAGATCAATGCGAAAGCAGAAGGAACTCATGTATTACATTTAGAAAGGATGAAGTAGGAAAATTTTCATCCTTAGAGGATGTTTTCAAAGTCTAATTTATTACTCACCAAGCGACTGGAAGTCGCGGCTACACAGGCAAAACCCACCTCCGTGGGTTAAGAATCCTTGATTTTGTATTAGTCCACGGAGGTGAACTTTGTTTGTGTAGCCGCGAATTCTATTCGCCATTGCTCGTTTATTTGAAAAAATCTCAT
>NZ_JAIVFR010001049.1 GCF_020829685.1 Nostoc sp. CHAB 5715
AATAATACCGACTTCAGAGCCAAGAAATTCTTCTCAAATAAAGAAAGATATTAAAATTAAACCCTTCGTAAATTTATTGTTATGTGGCATAGGTTTCGTTGTAGCGATAGTTGGATTAATTGCCATCTTCTTCTTTCTTTAAGGCGCTTATCGCCTCCAATATCTGTTTTTCACCTTGCCATTGCTCATTAAATATTTGCTGCTTTTGGGTTAAATTGGCGATTTCTTGTTCAATGCGCTGCAAACGTTCTTTCGTTTGGGAAGTGCCTTTTTCTTCGCCAGCTAATGAGAGCTTTTCCATTTCTAGCTGCATGAGGCGGCGATCAATGGTTTCCAATTCGGCTGGTTTGGAGGTAATCTCCATTTTTAACTGTGCTGCTGCCTCATCCACTAAGTCAATGGCTTTATCTGGTAAGAAGCGATCGCTAATGTAACGCGCTGACAGGGTTGCTGCTGCTACCAAAGCCGAATCAGAAATTTTGACGTTGTGATGCACTTCATAACGTTCTTTCAACCCCCGCAGAATGGAAATAGTATTTTCCACAGTTGGCTGATCGACAAATACTTGCTGAAAGCGGCGTTCTAGGGCAGCGTCTTTCTCAATGTGTTTGCGGAACTCGTCGAGGGTAGTAGCGCCAATACAACGCAGTTCTCCCCGCGCCAACATTGGTTTGAGCAAATTTCCGGCATCCATTGCCCCTTGTTGATTGGAACCGGTGCCGACTACGGTATGCAATTCGTCAATAAATAAGACAATTTGACCATTAGATTCCGTAACTTCCCGGAGAACAGATTTTAGACGGTCTTCAAATTCACCCCGGTATTTTGCCCCAGCAATCAAACTACCCATATCTAAGGAGATGAGTTGGCGGTTTTTCAGAGATTCGGGAACGTCACCGTTAACCATTCGTTGTGCTAAAGCTTCTGCGATCGCAGTTTTACCTACCCCAGGTTCACCAATCAATACAGGGTTATTTTTGCTACGACGAGACAATACTTGAATTACCCGCCGAATTTCGTCATCCCGCCCAATCACTGGGTCGAGTTTTCCAGCTTTTGCCTGTTCTGTCAAATCTCTACCAAATTTTTGTAAGGCTTCATAACGGGATTCTGGGGTTTGATCTGTCACCTTTTGGCTACCGCGAATGGCTTTGATAGTAGCTTCTAGTTTAGCTGCATCCGCACCAAAGCCTTTGAGTATCTTTCGTCCAACGCGATCGTCTTCAGCAAAGGCCAAAAGTATATGTTCCACGGAAATGTAGGAGTCTTTCATCCTGGCTCTAGCTTCCTCGGCTCGGTCTAGCAAAACATCTAAACTCCGGCTAAGGTAGAGTTGATCGCTTTTACCAACTTTCGGCTGACGTTGGGTAAAGGCTTCTAGCTGCTGCTGCAAGCGGATTGGATCGACCTCAGATCGAGCCAGGATACGTATTGCTAGACTAGTGGGTTCCTCTAACAGGGCGATAATTAAATGTTCAACATCTAGTTGCTGTTGTTGATAAGCACGCACTATATCCTGGGATTTAACAATTCCTTCCCAGGCTTTATCAGTAAATTTATTTGGATCTGTAGGTTGCATCTTTATAATTTTGGAATTTTGATTTTTAGTTTAGGGCTTGGGGACTGGGGACTTGTACTGCCCTTTGACTACGCTCAGGAACCGCGACTTGTGCAAAGCGACTTGTACTGACTTGTGCCGAGCGACTTGTACTGAGCTTGTCCTGAGCGTAGCCGTTGGCGCAGCCTCTCGTAGAGAAGGGCGTAGTCGAAGTAAGCCGAGGTAAGCCGAAGTATTGGGGACTGGGTGTTGGAAAACTCTTCCCTGGTTCCTAATTATCCAAACATTCTGGGCGTATATCCGCGTGTATCTCCAGTGGCAATTGTTGAATTGGTAATTGGTGATAGTTATAATCCATTACCTATATTCCTAATTTAAAACGAAAACACTGTTCTGAACGGACTTTACCAAATGGTAATATTTGGAGCGATGTCTACGACGGGCTATGACGCTCGCGGACTCGCTACCGCTACGCTATCGGCGTCGCTATTAGTGTTGCTCACGAACGACAGTATGCGGGTAATACTAATAGGATTTACGCACAGAAGTTTCCCTAACCCGCCTAAAAAGGGGAGGCAAAAAGCGAAAAGTCTCGCGCGTCTGGGTTTACCTGGATGAGATGCCAGTGTGCAGCAAAAATCAATCTAACCGTATATAGCTCAACTTTTCAAGACATCCGTGTAGATTTTTCTACAGCTTAATTGCCTTTGATAGGGTTTTACTGGGCCGCTTATAGGACTTACGCATTGACAGAAGCAATTAAATATGAATATGGATTTTCAGGCATTCAAGTTTGATTTTTTCACCATTAGCCAGCGATGCCTGCGGCGGGCTGCGCCTACGCTACTGATAATTAAGCTAGTAGCCAATAGCCTGAAACAACGGATCTTCGTTGA
>NZ_JAIVFR010001050.1 GCF_020829685.1 Nostoc sp. CHAB 5715
GATGAGGGAGATGAGGGAGATGAGGGAGATGAGGGAGATGAGGGAGATGAGGGAGATGAGGGAGATGAGGGAGATGAGGGAGATGAGGGAGATGAGGGAGATGAGGGAGATGAGGGAGATGAGGGAGCAGGGAAGAAGAATTAATACCAATTCCCAATGCCCTATGCCCACTTGCCCTGAGCGACTTGTGCCGAGCGAAGCCGAGGTAAGCCGAAGGGATGCCCTATGCCCAGTTCAAGATAACTTTGTTAAAAATCCCAACAATTTTTTGGTATTTGATGTCAAGAGGGTTCGACGATAAGCATCAGCGGCTTTTTTTATCGCTTCGGCTTGAGTTGGATAAGGATGAATTACACTGCTTAACTTACTCAAACCGATTTTATTCACCATTGCCGTAGTTACAACTGATATCATCTCACCCGCGTGACTGGCGACAATAGTTGCACCGATAATTTCATCAGACCCCTTTTTATGGTGGATTTTGAGAAATCCTGATTCTTCACCATCTGCGATCGCTCGGTCTACACTACTAAAAGGTATGTTAATTGTCGTCACCTCAATACCCAATTTCTGCGCCTCGTGTTCGTACAACCCTACATGGGCAATTTCTGGGTCAGTATAAGTTACCCACGGCATTACCAAACTACTGAGTTTCGAGCGTCCTATGCCAAAGGGAGAAAACAGTGTATTCTTAATCACAATCCGCGCCGCAGCATCAGCAGCATGGGTAAACTTCCAGTTCATGCAGATATCACCAGCTGCATAAATTTTGGGATTCGTCGTCTGGAGATAATCATTTACCTTTACACCTTGGTGCTGATCGTATTCTACACCCACTGCTTCTAAATTCAGACCTTCGACATTTGGCGATCGCCCCGCACCGACTAAAATCTCATCTACTGTCACCGAATCTCGATGACCATTGGAGGAAAAGTAAAGCCGTTTCCCCTCGGTAACAGTTACCACTTCTTCCAACTTGGAATTCAGTACCACGCGAATTCCTTCGTTAATCAAAACCTTTTGCAGAATTTTAGCAGCTTCAGCATCTTCTTTATTCAGAAGATGAGAACCGCTATGGAAAAGTACTACCTCAGAACCCAAGCGCCCCAAAGCTTGCGCCAATTCGCAACCAATGGGGCCGCCACCAATCACCGCTAAACGTTCCGGTCGTTGAATCAGCGAAAAAACCGTCTCATTAGTTAGATAACCCGCCTTTTCAATTCCTGGAATCGACAATTGTGCAGGTCTTGCGCCAGTAGCAATTACAGCTTTTTTAAACCGGAGGGTTTTGTCGCCAACTTCCACCGTATTTTTACTCGCAAATCGACCGCTACCCAAAAAGACATCAACACCCAAATTTTGAAAACGCTCCGCCGAGTCGTTATGACTGATACCAGCCCTTACCCGCCGCATCCTTGCCATAACTTTGGGAAAATCAACATCAATATTATGTTGAGGAATATTAACACCCAAGTTTTGAGCATTCCAGATTTCGCCAACAACGCGAGCAGACCGAATAATAGTTTTAGATGGTACGCAACCAACATTTAAGCAATCTCCACCCATGAGATGCTTTTCAATTAGCGCCACTTTTAAACCCAAATCCAGACCCGCCGCACCCGCAGCCACTACTAATCCCGCCGTACCAGCACCAATTACTACCAAATCGTAAACATCTGTCGGTTGAGGATTAACCCAATTTGGCGGATGGACGTAAGACACCAACTTTTGGTTATACTCATCCATTGGGCGAACTGTAACTCTCTCTAAATCTGAATTGGTCATTGGCGAAACCTTTTTTAAGAATTGAAAATACTAAATTCACCTGAGCTAACTTTTTACTCTTAGAAAACCTCACCCCCAACCCCTCTCCTTAGCAAGGAGAGGGGAGCGTTTGCTGTCTTCAAATGCGGGGTGAGGTTCGGACTATATTGCACCGAAGTGAGAACCGCTATATTTTAAAAGTAATATAGCTTTTGAACTGTTTTGTCCGTTTGATAATTTACAGATACTCTTCCAAACTTAGTTTAATTTTTAATTGCTACTTACTTCCTCTTCTAAAGCTTTCCGCGCAATCCGGGTGACATAAACTGTTATAGCTACTGTAGCAATCAAACCTAAAATCCGAATTGCCCATTGCAAAGTTGGGTTGGTAGGTTGAGTCTCAGTACCAATCATGGCAAGATTACCTGCAAGGGAACCAATATAAACGTACATCACAGTTCCAGGAATCATGCCTACAGAACCGATAAAGTAATCTTGGAGTGAAACTCCTGTGATACCAAAGGCATAGTTTAATAAATTAAAAGGAAATATCGGGGACAGTCGCGTTAACAAGACAATTTTTAATCCTTCTCTACCAACCGCTTGGTCAATGGCGGCAAATTTTTTGTTATCTGCAATTTTCCGAGCAACCCAGCCCCTTGCTAAATAACGTCCTACA
>NZ_JAIVFR010001051.1 GCF_020829685.1 Nostoc sp. CHAB 5715
ATTCTGGGCAAGGGGATTGTAACTGAAACAACAGTCGCTCGATTGAACGAAGTTTATCAAATCTATTCAGCAGGAACACAGCAGGTATATCCAACCGAGAATCAGCCCATTGTTCGAGCCTTGAATGTTTAGAGCGTCGTCAATTATGTTGGGCGCATCTAAGACGAGAATTCATCAAAATCTCGGAGCGCACTGGGGTATCAGCAGAATTAGGAACAGCATTAGTTGAACAACAAGAAAAGCTGTTTGAACTGTGGTATCAAGTTAGGGATGGAACTTTAACTCGATGTCAGTTTGCTCAGATGGTTGAAGAGATTCGTGCATCCATCCAAGGAACTTTGCGAGAAGCTGACAACTACGAAATAACATCACGGGAAAAAACACCTTTATTCTTCAACGGTTCGCACTTGTCGTCAACTACTGAAAGTAGAACCAGCAATGTGGTTGTTTGTGACTAATCCTGGTGTTGAGCCGACTAATAATGCTGCCGAAAGAGCTATTCGTCCCGCAGTTATCTGGCGACGGACTAGTTTTGGTTCTCAAACCCAAGGTGGTAGTACTTTTGTGGCTCGAATGTTAACAGTGGTTACCAGTCTTAAGTCTCAACGACGAAATATTCTGGAGTTTATCACACAAGCGGTTTTTGCTGCTCGTGATCGTCAACCTACTCCTTCTTTACTCCCAGATGTTGCTAATCCTGTTGATGATTCTGAAACAGTGGTAGCAGCTTAATCCCTCTTGATGACGATCCCTCTCGATGACGATCGCTCTCGATGACGATCGCTCTCGATGACGATCCCTCTCGATGACGATCCCTCTCCAAAGTGAAGAGAGCCAGTCGAACTCACGTTAATTTGATTACTTCAGTCCTTGGATTTTAGAGGAAAGATAGAAATGCGTCCTCTTTGTACCCCCTGAACGGTTACCCTCGCTGAGATTCCAGATGTAGGCTTTTTTGCCTGCTTGCTGACAGTAAGTAGTGATTCGGGTGAGGAGGCGGTGACGTTCTTGGAGGGGGGATTCGCAGGCTATGATTGGATAGTTGTCCGCAAGAAGGTCTTCTAGATAGTGAAAGCTAGACTTCATCTTAGTTGCTTGTAGCGTACTCAGAAGTAATTTTATCCAGAAGGGATGCTGTACGAGAACTGATAATTTTCTAATTCTTGCGTCCATAAATTAGAAAAAAGTTGGTTGATTTTCAGTATTTTGTTGATTGTGTAATCGCGTTGTGAATTTAGATAATTGCAGTATGAAGAGTTAGTGCAAGTATGGCAAAGACACCAGAATATCCAATTGTTGTTATCCCAGAGTTAGTTAAAGAAAAAAAACAGTTTACCCCTTTAGTTTTTCCTTCTGGACAGGGAGATGCACCAATCGGGGCAAGTGAGGGGCTGTTTGAAAATGTTCTCAAACACTATTTTGGTGAAATTGTTTCTCCCCAGCAGGTGATGCTTCCTCCAGGGCATCGACTACCATTTACGGCTGATTTTCTTATTATTGAACCAAATACTGGCTTACACATAGATTTGGAGGTCGATGAGCCAATTTCGTTTGCAACTCTTAAGCCTACCCACTGTATCGGCGAGGATGATTACCGAAACAAGTGTTTTGTCGATGTAAACTGGCTAGTCATCCGTTTTGCAGAAGAACAAGTCTCATCTCAGCCAGAACGCTGCGCTCGATTTATTGCTGGTGCGATCGCCCAACTGACAGATAATAATACTTATCGCCATCAGCTACTTCATGTAGAGAAAGTTACTCCTATGCGTCAGTGGTCTGCACGTCAAGCTTCCAGATTAAAGAAAAGTGATTACCGCCAAGGCTATCTTGGTCAGAGGAGAAACTAAGGATATAAAAAAATATTTAATAGAACGACCCCGTTCACCCGCCGCTAGTAACCTTTCGGATTCACCGACCAACTTGATACGGTCAGTGTGCAACGGGATTGTTAGGTTTCATTCAGATACCGATCTGTAATACTTGCCTACTCTCTATGGGTTAGAGTCACTCTCATCAATATCAAATCGCAATATTTGAGGGACGACTGTCTGTGTAGTGGGAATGAATGTCAGACAGCAATACTCTTCAGTCAAACCTAGGCTCGTATTCTTTTGATAGCGGGGACTGTTCAAATATTCTGGGTCATCGCTTAGCCTAATCTCAAATAAAAGCGCGTAAGAACCTACTGCCAAAATATCAGCTAATTCATATCCCCCTCCCTTACCATCAGACAAGAATGCGCCACTGCCATCTGCAACATTGAAGGGAACAATGATAGCTCGCACACTACCTGGATGCAGATTAATTTCTCCAGCACACCATGCTTCTACAGAAATTACTTGAGCATTACCCAACGAATAAAACTCGACTCCATCTGGGTAAATCGCGTATCCCTGGTTGCGATTTTGAACAGCAGAGGTTTCTTTGCTTGAT
>NZ_JAIVFR010001052.1 GCF_020829685.1 Nostoc sp. CHAB 5715
AATATTTCAAGTAATGAGAAAGGTAGACCTGAAATATGCAC
This sequence comes from Nostoc sp. CHAB 5715, assembly GCF_020829685.1. Taxonomy (GTDB): domain Bacteria; phylum Cyanobacteriota; class Cyanobacteriia; order Cyanobacteriales; family Nostocaceae; genus Nostoc. Next base: position 42 of record NZ_JAIVFR010001052.1, read on the forward strand.
AGGAACCTGACCTTTACATTGCTAATTCTAGTGTTGTTGCCCGCCGTATTGAAAATATTTATGGCAAAAAGGCAATGATGGTGAACTATCCAATTGATACTAGTAAATTTCTTTTTTCTGATATAAAAGAAGAATATTATCTGGCCTCAGCCCGGATGATCAGCTATAAGCGTCTTGATATAATAGTCGAAGCTTTTAATTGGCTGGGATGGCGCTTATTAATATCAGGTGATGGGCCAGAACAAGCACGGTTAAAATCCAAAGCATTAAAAAATATTGAGTTCTTGGGACACGTAAGTGATAGAACGCGCAAAGACTTGTTTTCAAAAGCCAAGTCTATTATTGTCGCAGCCTTAGAAGACTACGGGTTAGTTCCAGTAGAGGCGAATGCTAGCGGCACACCAGTCATCGCTTATGGAGCAGGTGGAGTATTAGATACTCAAATACCAGGTGAAACAGGAGTCTTTTTTAAAAGGCAAACACCCGAATCTCTACAAATTGCATTACTAGAAGCCAATAGCATTTCTTGGGATTACGATCGCATCCGTAATCATGCAGTAGCAAATTTTTCAGAAAATGCCTTCTTTAGCAAAGTTGAGCAAATTATTAACCAAGCTTGTGATGTGCAGCAATTATTTATTTAATTTCGTAATCTCCTGCCCCTATAAGATTACCTATTTATTTTTCTCTCTCCTCCTTGGCGTCCTTGGCGTCCTTGGCGGTTCGTAAAAAAAGAATAGGTATTTTCAGAGAATCTCTTAGCGTAAGTCTTGAAGACAAGGATAATAAAAGTGGTTCAAAGTAGTCTAAATCCTCATATAACTCAAGTTTCAGAAACTGAACCAAGTTACGGACAATTGTTTGCCGTATTTGTGCGAAGATTTCCTTGGTTTCTAGCAGTATTAATTACTTCTCTTGCTATTGCAGGTATGGTAACTTTTAAAACCAAACCAACTTATAAAAGTTCCATGCAACTGTTAGTAGAACCAAACTATCAAGGTAAAACAGAAGGTCCTGGGTTAGACAACCAATTTACCGACTCAAATGTAGTCATAGATACTGCCACCCAGCTTAACTTGATGCAAAGTTCAGGACTCATCCAAAAAGCAGTTGATAAACTTCAGTCTGATTATCCAGATATAAGTGTAGCTGAGATTAAAGCTTCTTTGGTCTTAACTCAATTAAGGAGCAAAGAAGATAATGTCGCTACTAAAATCTTTCAAGTTGAATACATTGCTGGAGATCCGGAAAAAACACAAAAAGTTCTGGGCGCAATTCGACAAGTTTATGTAGAATATAACAAACAACAACAGAATTCGCGTTTACAAAAAGGTCTGCAAATTATCAGAGAACAGTTAAGTAAAGCCAGTGAAGAAGTAAACGCGGCTGAGACAAACCTCCAAAGGTTTCGTAGAAATCAGAACTTAATTGATCCAGAGTCACAGGCCAAAGCGATTGAGACAGCTTTGAACAATATTGCCCAAGAAAGACAGACAACTCGTGCTCAGTATGGCGAAGCTTTAGCACGCCAAAAATCTTTGGAAGAACAACTTAACCGTTCTCCTCAAAATGCTCTTGTTGCTTCTCGTCTGAGTCAATCTACTCGCTATCAAGGCTTACTAAACGAAATCCAAAAAAGCGAACTAGCACTAGCACAAGAACGCTTACGCTTTACAGATGAAACTCCGAGTGTGCAAAAGCTCAAAGAACAGCTTCAGAGCCAGAAGGAATTATTGCAACAAGAGGTAGGAAGAACTTTAGGCGAAAAGTCTGCTGGTGCATTCACGAATGGAGACTCTCTTCTCGAAAAAGGACAACTCGGCCAAATTGATCTCAGCCTTGCTGGTCAGTTGGTAGAAACACAGACAACTATAGTTGCTTTAACTGCTCGCGATCAAACTTTGGCCCAAAAAGAAAACGAACTGCGTTTTGAAATCAAACGCTTCCCGCCTCTTTTAGCTTATTACAATCGGATGCTACCGCAGTTACAATTTAGCCGTGAAAGGTTAGAGCAGCTTTTAAGAGCAGAACAGCAATTGCGGCAAGAACTTTCCAAGGGTGGATTTAATTGGGAAGTTGTGGAAGAACCTCAAAAAGGTGGACAATTAGGCCCCAATCTTCAACAGAACTTGCTGTTAGGTGCTGTGGTTGGGTTTATGTTAGGAGGCATTGCTGCCTTTATTCGAGAATCGGCTGATGATGCAGTTCACACCACTGCTGAATTAGAGAAGCAAATGGTCATACCGTTGTTGGGAACAACTCCCAAATTACCGCCAGCCAAACCCAGAGAATCAATGATCAAGTTGCCTTTTGGTAAGCCAGAAGTTCTTGCCCCCTGGACAATTCAGGTATTGCAATCTCCACCGCGTTGGGAATCGCTGGATCTGA
>NZ_JAIVFR010001053.1 GCF_020829685.1 Nostoc sp. CHAB 5715
AAAAAATGTATGGAAAGGAAAAAATGCTGGATCGGATAAAAATGAACCTCGACATTTATACCAATAGCAAAGGCTTTTCAATAGAACAGCCATTGTACAAGGTTCAGCCAGGAGAAACTCATATATCTTATTCAAAAGGAGTGGTTGTGATGTATTTATTAAGTGAACTGATAGGTGAACAAAAATTAAATGAAGTGCTGAGAAATTTTATTGAAAAGCATAAATACCCCAATCCAAAACCTGTTTCAACAGATTTTTTAGATGAACTATACCGGTCAACAAACTCATCTCTTCATTCTAAAATAGATACGTTATTTAAAAAGATTGAGCCATTAAGTGTTGAATAGATATATCCGTAAATTTTCACTGCGGTGGGTCAAAATATTAAATGAAGAACCAGGACATTATGATATTTGTCGCGTTTGTTTTGGGAATGCCTGATAAAGACGAGCCTAAGGATCTGAATTGGAAACCGATTTAATCACCTCCCCTACTAACCCACTCTGATACAATGGCTTAAAAGAAACTTTTTAAAGCCCCATTGTCTTTTGGGTAAATCAAAAACATGTGTATATTTGAGAGTTTGGAAACGCTAAACCCGGGCTTCGTTTAATTTAAAATATTAATAACAAAATCTATGGAGGATCAGGGAGCATCAGTAGTAATTACACATCATATCATAAAGGGTAAAGAACAAGATTACGAGGAATGGCTTAACGAAATCAGTCCAATGTGCAAAAGCTCAACAGGATTTGTTGATTGGCAAATTATTCGACCGATTCAAGGTTTGACATTTGTTTATACGGTAATCATCCGCTTCAACACAATATTAAACCTTAAAAGTTGGATGGAATCTCCGCAAAGAGAAAGACTGATTGAAAAGGCAGCCACACTATTCGCTAAAGATGATAATTATGTTATTAAGAGCGGATTGGACTTTCTATTTAACCCAGATAGTGAGAAGCCAAAGGTTCCTGCCCGTTGGAAACAGTATTTTATAACATGGTCTGCCATTTATCCTTTATCTGTGGTGATTCCTTTAGCAATAAACGAGTTATGTAATACTTGTGTATTGGAAGAAATAGTGTTGGTACTAATTAGGGCATTTTCTACAGAATTAAATACAGCGTATCTTTGGGAAGTTTGTTCTACCTTGTACCCTTTTTCTTGAAGGTAATTTTGAACTAATTGGTCACTTCCTTGTGCATTTCCGACTATGAAAGAGCTTTTCGCTTCTATTGCTTTATTAAGTAAAGATTTGTAGTGATTTTCAAAAGTTTGAGCAATTCGCTCGCTTGTCACTCCGCGCCACGGGCCAGACCCGGATACCATAATGATGTCGTCTTTCGAGTAATTTCCTGTGTTGGCGCGTTCTCCCCATGCTTGCTCGTAATTCCGAGTGCTTGAAGGTGTTTCGGGGGGCGCAGCTGATTTACCGATAAACTGGGTAGCTATTTGTGCCATCGCAATATCTTTTTTCATGTGTTCAGCGACGGCAGCGTTTATAGGTTCGAGTTTGGACAGTGGATTTGTTAGCGGACGATCAGTCTGTTCGGACTTTTCCTGCTGGGTTTGTACTGTAGTTTGTTGTGACTTTTCAACTACATTGGTATATGTTTCGCTGAGGGCTTGAATAAATGCGGATTCTTTACCCTTACCTTCCCACTGCTGTTGAGCCTGAGCGTTAGTTATATTACTGAGGCGGTGCGTTGCGGAGCCAGCGCTGTGATCGGGTTCCCCGACTTGTTCGCGCAGCGTCTCCGATAGGAGAGGCGACTGGCGTGGGATTTCCCCCGTTGTTGCAACTGCCGTACAGTTTTCCAGCCATTCAGTTCCTCCGCGTTTGGCGATCGCCTCAGTTAGCCGGGGGTGTTGTTCGAGTTTAGCCTGAAGCACTTCTACCATTAACTTGTATTCATCAGCTGATGGATACAACTGCTTTTGGTGATTAAATGCGTGTTCGGCGGATGCGTATGCTACTCCTTCAGGTTTTTGGACATGCTTCTCTACTCCATACTGTCCGGCGGGGGCTTCTGGATTATTATTGACTGAAACTTGGTAATCGTTTTGTAGCTTGCCTTGTTCTTTTGCGAGTGCAGTGGCAAGACTGAGCGCTACTCCAAGCCCGTCTTTAGAGTTGGGGCTGATATTTACTTTTAAAAAACTATCGCAATGGCACAGATTCAGTACAAAGATCTATTAGATGCAGGTGTTCACTTCGGTCACCTTACCCGTAAATGGGATCCGAGAATGGCTCCGTATATCTTTATGGAGAAAAACGGGATTCACATCATTGATTTGCCCCATCGACCGAGTAAGCTTCATAGAGGTCTTGTGATATCGACTGCAACCCAGCTAGCAACAGGATACTGATAAACGGCGTAGTTTTCCAAAAATCAGCAAAAAACACTGCAATCATCGCC
>NZ_JAIVFR010001054.1 GCF_020829685.1 Nostoc sp. CHAB 5715
TACGGTTTAAACACCTTGCTATCTAACCCAGATAGTATTGCCCATACAGCATGGCCTAACTACGCTAACGTCTGGTTACCAGGCTGGTTAGATGCCATCAATGCTGGTACTAACTCCCTGTTCTTGACAATTGGCCCTGGCGACTTCTTGGTACACCATGCGATCGCTTTAGGTCTGCATACCACCACCTTGATCTTGGTCAAAGGTGCTTTGGATGCCCGTGGTTCTAAGCTGATGCCCGATAAAAAGGACTTCGGCTATGCCTTCCCTTGCGATGGCCCCGGTCGTGGCGGTACTTGCGACATCTCAGCTTGGGATTCCTTCTACCTAGCCGCGTTCTGGATGCTCAATACCCTTGGTTGGGTTACCTTCTACTGGCATTGGAAGCATCTAGGTATTTGGCAAGGCAACGTAGCTCAGTTCAATGAGAACTCTACATATCTCATGGGCTGGTTCCGCGATTACCTCTGGGCTAACTCTGCTCAGTTGATTAACGGTTACAACCCCTACGGCGTGAATAACTTGTCTGTCTGGGCTTGGATGTTCTTGTTTGGACACCTAGTTTGGGCTACTGGCTTCATGTTCTTAATCTCCTGGAGAGGTTACTGGCAAGAGTTGATTGAAACCCTTGTTTGGGCACACGAACGCACTCCTCTAGCTAACCTAGTTCGCTGGAAAGACAAGCCCGTGGCTCTGTCTATCGTTCAAGCTCGTGTAGTTGGTCTAGCTCACTTCACTGTTGGCTATGTCTTGACTTACGCCGCATTCTTGATTGCTTCTACTGCTGGTAAGTTCGGTTAATTCGGCTGCTAGTTTTGTAGGTAATCAATAAAAATCCCCTGCCGCAAGGTGGGGGATTTTTTATAAAAAACTCCACCCACAAGGGGATGGAGTTTTTGGGCATCGGGAATCGGGCATGGAGCATGGGGAAGAAACTACCAATGCCCTATGCCCCAAGCGACGGGGCGACTATCCCGGAACACCCACGAGGGGATGGAGTTTCCCGTCGCTTTCAAAAAATGTATGTAAAACAAAGCGAAATACGAAATGAACACTAAACTTGTTGAATCGCTGTTGCAAGTTATTCTATCTCTCTCTGATGAAGAGCGATCGCTATTGGAAGAAAAACTATTTTTCGATTCATCAGAGCCATCAACTCATGATTTAATGCTACTTGCCCAGACTAGTGGAACCTTTAACTTTCTTGAAAATGAACCAGACATATACTCACTTGACGACGGAGAACCTATCTAATGTCTCTCCAAAAAGGTGATATCGTCTTGGTTCCATTTCCATTTACAGACTTGACTGGAACAAAACTACGCCCTGGTTTAGTTTTATGGATAGACACCATAGGTGATGATGTCACTTTATGTTTTATTTCATCTCAAAATATAAGTAGTTTGAGTCCAGAAGAGTTCATTTTAGAACCTTCAGATCCAGATTTTGCTAGTACTGGATTACGGGTTGCTTCTAAAGTTAGGGTGACTCGAATAACTACCATAGAGCGTAGACTAATCACCAGAAGGTGTAAACTCAAATAGTGATAGCCTAAAATTAAACTTAATTACAAGCACTCAAAACCATGACAAACTGGCAAGAACGCATTACTCAAAACCCAAATGTATGTCACGGTAAAGTGTGTATCAAAGGAACACGCATTATGGTATCTGTCATCCTTGATAACCTTGCCGAGGGACTGACATTTGAGGAAATTATTCAAGAGTATCCACCACTGGCTTTAGAAGATATTAGAGCAGCTATTGCTTATGCAGCACAATTAATCAGGGAAGAGGAATTGTTGCCACTGCGATGAGTAAAATGAAAGTGAAACTCGACGAGAACATGGCACAAACCCACGTCGAGTTTTTACAGCAAGCTGGTTACAACGCTGACCGTGTAACTGATGAAGGATTGTCTGGTGCTGATGATGACACTGTTTGGGAGCAAGTTTGTGCTGAGAAAAGGTTTTTCATCACTCTTGATTTAGACTTCTCTGATGTTCGTCGCTTTACACCAGGCACTCATCCTGGTATTCTACTATTGCGATCGCGTAACCGTAGCCGTCAAACAGTGTTAGAAATTTTATCTCGTGTTGTACAGGAGCAATCTTTAGAAAAGTTGAAAGGTTGTCTTGTAGTGGCAGACGACATACAGACGCGAATCCGGCGATCGCAGTGATAGCATGGATACAAAGTTAATATACTCTCTGCGTTACTTTACGGTTTCCTCTGTGTCCCTCTGCGTTAAAAAAATAACTTTTAAAATTAAATACTTAGATAATACCAAAACAAGCTATAGTAATCCGCTTTGATTTTTGAAATTATTTGCGTAGGCGGGGAGTAGGGAATAGGGAGTAGGGAGTAGGGAATCAGGCTTTTCGAGGTGTACGGTGTTTATTCAAAAATCAAATAGGAATCCT
>NZ_JAIVFR010001055.1 GCF_020829685.1 Nostoc sp. CHAB 5715
TCAACTTCTAAACTTAAAAGAAGTGTTACTATATCTAGCATGGGCGTTCTGTAGACTGGAAGTTGTCGTTGTGGTAAACAACAACTTTACTACAGAACGCCCTATTTATTTTTGGCGAAGGTATTGTAGTTAATATCTGGGTTAATATTCTTTGGCTCAGAATCAGTCGTAAAAGGAAAGGTAGTCGATTAATTTATCGCACACTTTTCGTACTCAAGCAGATGTTAGCCTTTTTATCTCAAGCTATTGAGCGTAAATATCAATTAGTTGAAAGCATTTATATTCCATCTGGTTAGCATTAACAAATTCTCAATCAGCTAGTCATAAGTAATCATAATCTATACTATGTCTGCTGGTTAGAGTTTTCTGTGTTTCCAAGTATCATAAGCTACAAATATTTTAGCGATCGCTCTTTGGGGAAAAACTTTTTGGTTTACTGATAATAAAGAAAATTATAACATTTTCTAAAAATAATCCATATTTTCCCATAAGACAGTAAGAAACTTTTACAGATTGTTTCCTACTGCCTGTTTTTGCTATCTATATCAATTAGCTTTAACATTCAGCGCGTATTCTTTAAACCTTTCCAAATCAGCTTGTATCGTCGATTCAACTACCCGCCCCAAAAACAAGTTATCCATAATTTTGCCAATAATGCCGGGGATAGCGTAGGAAATGGTCATTTTAACAATACTACTATTGTGGCGATCGTAAAAGCGAATCGCTCCCTGATTCGGCAAACCATCAATCGATTCCCATTGGATAATTTGGTTGGGAATAACTTTGAGAATTCGAGATTTCCAAGTAAATTCTAGACTGCCCGTCTTTAGTTTCCAAAGAGATATATCTGGATTATCTGGCGGAATTTTCACCGAATCAATCCACTTCATCCACCGGGGCATTTGCTCCAAATCAGACCAAAGGCTCCATACTAAATCTATAGGAGCGTCTACTTCTACCTGCACAGTATGCTCTAACCAATCTGACATTCTCTCTTCTTCCTTCTCTACAAGATGCTTTGCGTAGCTTGCTTCTTTGCAAGAGTACGCGTCCTTTGCGCCCTTTGCAGTTCTTTATCTCTTCAAACTCTCCAAAATCACCTTTGCCGCCCGCCGTCCAGAAATAGTTGCTCCTTCCATGCTGTCGATGTAATCTTGCTGAGTATAACTCCCTGCAAGGAAGAAATTATCTACTGGTGTTTTTTGGTTGGGACGGTACGCATCCATCCCTGGCGCTTCTCGGTAGAGAGACTGAGCAAGTTTTACCACACTGTACCAAGTCATATTTAGCTGGCGCGACGAGGGAAACAGTTCATGCACTTGCTTGAGGACATGCTGTGCGATCGCTTCATTACTTTGTGCAATAAACGGATCTCCTGGTGTCAGCACTAGTTGTAACAATGAACCCTGTCCTGGGCGATAATAATCAGCAGGGCTAGTCAACGCCAAATCGGCAAAACAAGAAAAGTCAGCATCGGCTGTGTACAGCAAATTATCAATTCCAGCCGCGTGCAAAAGCTGTTTACGTTGCTCTGCATCGTTCAGTTCTGTTACCCAACCATCGAAGCGTAGCTGCACTGTTGCCACTGGCACTGCATCCAGTTTGTAAATATTGTCAAATTCTGACCACTTACGCCACTCGTGGGGTAGGATGCGTTGAATTCCTGGAACATCACAGGCAAAGACATAAGCATCAGCAGTGATAGTTTCTAATGTATCACCTTGGGCAACTACTATACCAGTGACGCGGGTTTGTTCGTCTAACTCAGTAAATTGAATTTCCCGAACTTGCCGACGCGTGTAAACTTTGGTGCCTCTAACTTCTAAATACTCCAGAATGGGCTTGTGCAAATACTCAGATGGAGAACCTTCCAGCATTCGCAAAACTGAGGCTTCAGTTCTGACTGCAAATAACTGGAATATGGTTAACATACAACGGGCAGACATATTTTCGCAGTCAATAAATCCCAATGCGTAGGCGATGGGGTTCCATAACCGCTTGATGCTGCCATTACTCCCACCGTGACTGCGGAACCAGTCGGCAAAGCTAACTTTATCTAAGTTGCGGATGGTTTTCATCGCCCCATTAAAGTCTACCAACCCGCGAACTATGGGACTAGTACCCAGAGCGATCGCATTTTGCAGTTTATCCTGCAACGATAGTTGGGAAGTAGTGAAAAATGCCTTTAAGCCATTGAAAGGCGCACCTGTAAAGAAGCGAAAATCTAAACCACCAGTGCGGCCTCCTTTATTAATAAAAGTGTGGGTATGTTCCTTGAGGCGTAAGTTTTCTAACATCCCCACTTTCTTCATCAAGTCAAATAGTTGGTAGTAGCAGCCGAAAAATACATGCAAACCCATTTCTAGATGGTTGCCATCTCCATCAACCCAACTGCCAACTTTACCACCTACAAACGGACG
>NZ_JAIVFR010001056.1 GCF_020829685.1 Nostoc sp. CHAB 5715
TGAAGATGACTAAATATAGCCAAAAATTTTTAGTCTACTTCAGTAGACTTTAGCTATGAGCCTTGAACTTTAGTTCGAGGCGGGTGAGGAAGCTAACAGTTAAGCTACTTTTAGCTTAAGTTGACACCAATGAGCAATGCTAAACCCCTACCGCGTGGTCTATTTACCTGAAAATAGCTGTAAGCTTAGAATCACAACAAAAATTAGATCCCCGACTTCTTAAAGAAGTCAGGGATCTGGACACTGCGAGATCAGAACTGCGATCGCGTCTTTTCTTTGGCAAGCGATCGCCTTTAACTGTATATTTAAGCTGTTCAGAACTGCGATCGCGTCTTTTCTTTGGCAAGCGATCGCCTTTAACTTTATATTTAAGCTGTTCAGAACTGCGATCGCGTCTTTTCTTTGGCAAGCGATCGCCTTTAACTCTACATTTAAGCTCTTCAGAACTGCGATCGCATCTCTAATTTACCAAGCGATGGTCTACGACGGGCTACGCCTACGCCTGTTATGAATATTAAAGGGCGATCGCTCCCTCATCCCCCTCATCCCCCTCATCTCCCTCATCCCCCTCATCCCCCTCATCCCCCTCATCCCCCTACCGCCCCGAACACACTTTAGGCGCATCAGGATGGCTAGCCAAATAACCCTTAAGCCAACTGCAACCCTGTGCTAATAAATCATCAAGATTCAGATTCCACAATTTGATTGTCTTGTCAGCACTGGCGGAAGCTAAAGTTTTGCCATCCGGGCTGAAGACGACGCTGTAGACCGCATCGCTATGCCCAGTGAGTGTGGAAATTTCTTTGCCTGTGTCGAGATTCCACAATTTGATGGTGTTGTCAAGACTGGCGGAAGCTAAAGTTTTGCCATCCGGGCTGAAGACGACACTTCTGACCAAATCGCTATGCCCAGTGAGTGTGGAAATTTCTTTGCCCGTGTACCGATTCCACAATTTGATCGTCTTGTCAGCACTGGCGGAAGCTAAAGTTTTGCCATCCGGGCTGAAGACGACGCTGTAGACCGAATCGTTATGCCCAGTGAGTGTGGAAATTTCTTTGCCCGTCTCCCGATTCCACAATTTGATTGTCTTGTCAGCACTGGTGGAAGCTAAAGTTTTGTCATCCGGGCTGAAGATGACGCTGATGACCAAAGAGCGATGCCCACTCAGGGTGGTAATTTCTTTGCCCGTCTCTCGATTCCACAATTTGATGGTGTTGTCAACACTGGCGGAAGCTAAAGTTTTGCCATCCGGGCTGAAGACGATGCTGTAGACCGAATCGTTATGCCCACTCAAGGTGGAAATTTCTTTGCCCATGTCCCGATTCCACAATTTGATCGTCTTGTCAATACTGGCGGAAGCTAAAGTTTTGCCATCCGGGCTGAAGACGACGCTGTTAACCAAATCGCTATGCCCAGCCAGGGTGGAAATTTCTTTGCCCGTGTCCCAATTCCACAATTTGATCGTCTTGTCAAGACTGGCGGAAGCTAAAGTTTTGTCATCCGGGCTGAAGACGACGCTGTTGACCTCAGCGCTATGCCCAGTCAGGGTGGTAATTTCTTTGCCTATGTCCCGATTCCACAATTTGATTGTCTTGTCAACACTGGCGGAAGCTAAAGTTTTGCCATCCGGGCTGAAGACGACGCTGTTGACCTCAGCGCTATGCCCAGTCAGGGTGGTAATTTCTTTGCCCGTGTCCCGATTCCACAATTTGCTCGTCTTGTCACGACTCGCGGAAGCTAAAGTTTTGCCATTCGGGCTGAAGACGACGCTGTAGACCCAATCGCTATGCCCAGTCAGGGTGGTAATTTCTTTGCCCGTGTCCCGATTCCACAATTTGATCGTCTTGTCCCAACTGGCGGAAGCTAAAGTTCTGCCATCAGGGCTGAAGACGACGCTGTTGACCAAATCGCTATGCCCAGTGAGTGTGGAAATTTCTTCGCCTGTGTTGAGATTCCACAATTTGATGGTGCTGTCAGAACTGGCGGAAGCTAAAGTTTTGCCATTCGGGCTGAAGACGACGCTGTAGACCGAATCGTTATGCCCAGTGAGTGTGGAAATTTCTTTGCCCGTCTCCCGATTCCACAATTTGATCGTCTTGTCATGACTTGCAGAAGCTAAAGTTTTGCCATCCGGGCTGAAGACGACGCTGTAGACCGAATCGTTATGCCCAGTGAGTGTGGAAATTTCTTTGCCTGTGTTGAGATTCCACAATTTGATCGTCTCGTCAAGACTGGCGGAAGCTAAAGTTTTGCTATCCGGGCTGAAGACGACGCTGTTGACGAAATTGCTATGCCCAGTGAGTGTGGAAATTTCTTTGCCTGTGTTGAGATTCCACAATTTGATCGTCTTGTCATGACTTGCAGAAGCAATAGTCTTGCCATCGGGGCTAAATGCGACGCTATTGACCCATTCCCTATG
>NZ_JAIVFR010001057.1 GCF_020829685.1 Nostoc sp. CHAB 5715
AATATTGCGATCGCCCCATTGGACAATTATCAGGAGGACAACAACAACGAGTATTTTTAGCCCGTGCTTTAACACAGCAAGCAGAAATCTTCTGCTTTGATGAACCTCTAGTAGGCATTGATCAAAAAACCCAGTCAGTGATTTTTGAAGTGTTCCATGAACTCGCCGCCGATAACAAAATCGTGCTAGTAGTCAACCACGACTTAGGAGAATCAATCACCCACTTTGATGATTTAATATTACTAAATCGTCAATTAATCGCCACAGGTTCACGGCAACAAGTACTTACAGAAGAGAACCTCCATCGTGCTTATGGTGGAAAAGTAATGTACTTTTCTGATGCTGCATAAAATGTGATTGGGCATTGGGCATTGGGCATGGGGCATGGGGCATTGGGCATTGACAAATGATAAAGGACAACTGACAAATGACATTCAGACGCTGCATAAAATGTCATTGAGTATGGGGCATTAGTGAATGACAAATGACAAATGACAAATGACAAATGACAAATGACAAATGACAAATGACAAATGACAAATGACAAAATATGTTACAAGCATTAATTGAGCCGTTGCAATACGGCTTTATGCAGCGATCGCTGGTGATTGCGATTTTAGTTGGGATGTTGTGTGCAGTTGTAGGTAGCTACTTAATGGTGCAGCGACTAGCCTTGCTGGGTGATGCCATAAGTCACTCAGTTTTGCCAGGATTAGCGATCGCTTTTATGGTAGGAGCAAATATATATATTGGGGCATTTATTGCCGGAGTTGTCAGTACAATGGCGATCGCCTGGATTAGAGTGCGATCGCCTATCAAAGAAGATGCGGCAATGGGCATAGTTTTTTCAGCATTCTTTGCCCTTGGTATCACCCTAATTACTGTTATTCAAAAAGATAACAAAATCGACCTCAACCACTTCCTTTTCGGTAACATTCTCGGTGTTACTATTGATGAAGTGCGGGATACTGCTATTATTGCCACTATTGTTTTAATAGTTGTTATTTTATTATATAAAGAACTTTTATTTTATACATTTGATCCTTTAGGCGCTCAAGCCGCAGGTTTGCCCGTGAATCGGCTGAACTTTGGGCTTATGGTGCTAATAGCTTTAACAATAGTCGCCAGCATGAAAGCTGTCGGTGTCATTTTAGTATTATCACTTTTAATTACACCAGGAGCTACCGCCTATTTATTAGTTAAACGCCTCAACTATGTAATGATTTTGGGTGCGGTAATTGGCGTAATTTCTAGTATTAGCGGTATGTATCTTAGCTACTTTTATAACTTACCCTCTGGGCCTGCGATCGTTTTAGTAGTATCGGGATTCTTTATTTTGGCGTTGTTATTCAGTCCTAAGTATGGTATTTTTACCTTGAGCAGCAGAAAACTCACACCATAATCTTTGAATTACGCTGATTTTCCGGCATGTAGAGACATATAACTACTGATTCGCTTGCTTTCGCAAACTTTCTAACGCCCCCTGCAAAAACTTACCCCATTCTGCTGCCAAAGGAATTTCTGTAAACGGAACCCGCACTGAATCAGTAGATTCAAAAAAGAGAAATTCTAACTCTATAGAACGACCTTTTTCTGGTATACTTTCTAAATCTACTTTTTTCTCATCTACTAAAAGATATATTTCTTTAACATCAAGCAAAGAGAATGTTTCTAGTTTAACAGGCCCTTTAGGCGTGGGTTTTCCCCAAGTTAGATTGTTGCCTTTTTGACCTAATACTGAATAAATATCGTACTTAGCCCGTTCAAATTGCTCTGCCCAGGCGCGATAGGCTTCAACCTTTTGATATTCCTTCGAGCCTTGCCAAGCCAACCAGAAAAACATTACTAATAAGGGCAACCATAAAAGACCACGTTCCATCGTTTAAAAAATTCCTGAGTGAAACTTGTAACTAAAAGTGCAAAATCCACCACTAAAGGATAGAGATAAGTTATGGTAGTGAGCAAACTGGCAAAAAGCGGTGATGAGTTAATATGAGAAAGCTTATATTATTGTGCTTGTTTGTCATTGGGCTGGGATCTGCCATATTTGGTTTCCTGAATTTCCAGGGATTGGCAGCGAAAGGAGAGTTTGAGACGATTTTGCTTGATTTTCGGGAAGATATTCCATCACTAGTGGTGGAACAGGATCTGCAAGCGATCGCCAAACAATACAACGTTACACCCCAATTAGACAACAAGTTTTCCAAAAAAGATAATGTGTATATTATCAAAGGCGATCGCCAACGGCTCCAAGAACTGAAAAAATCTCAGTTTGCCCAAGCTACAGAAATCATTGAACCAAACTATATCTACAGCAAGATTCCCCAACCCGGTCAAGCAACTTGGCTGGGAGAATTTTTGAGACCCCAAGAAGATGATGAGACAAGCCCTTCATTAATTGGGGTGTAACGTT
>NZ_JAIVFR010001058.1 GCF_020829685.1 Nostoc sp. CHAB 5715
TATTTATTGTTACAGAGAATGTTACTTGGACTCTTTTATCTGTAGTTTCTAGTTATATATTTTGCAGTTTAGAATTCATTTTAGTGATAAAATCCATGATGCACCTCTTCTTAGATACTTAGTTTTTATTGTTCTTCACTCGACGGCTGAGTATTGAAACTTAAAATAAATGAAAATATATAACTAGAAACTACAGATAAAAGAGTCCAAGTAACATTCTCTGTAACAATAAATATACCTAGTCCAATCAATATACAAGGCATCAGTGCAGCAACGGCAACAATTATCTGTAGTTATGTTGGCACTCAATATCTCGGTAAAAATATCATGTATGCCATTGGTGGGGCAATAGTCGGAACTGGGATCACAACATTCATTACTGACCGAATTGCAAGACAAATTGAGGCTAACCAAATTCTGTTAGGCCAACCTCAGCCCTTCGACTTTGCCCAGGGCAAGCCTTTACCTATACCCACCAATTGTAAAGGTTGCAGATACTATCACGGTATCCCGTACAACGGTGTACTTTTCAATTGCGCTATTCATCCTCAAGGATCATTTGGCGAACAATGCCCGGATTGGCAAGGCTTTCAAGAATCTATACAACTAGATCCAACTGAAAGAATTGTAAATATTCTTTTTCAGCCCGACGAAGACGAACCAACTGGACACGTTACTATATTCCGTTGCTTAGGCGACTGGCACGAGGAAGAATTAACAAAACCCTGCGAATTTGCTACTTCTGTTGTCTCAATTGCTAGCCCTTTAGCTTGTCCAATAACTTCGGATCTAAAAATGGATAAGTATTGCGAAAAATCTGGATTTATTCGCACTTCAATCGGTATGAAAAAAAAGATATTTAGTCGTGAAGACCTTGTACAAACTTGATTGGCATTCTTATAAATTACAAAGGAGCAAAAAAATGACATTAACTTTAGACAACCGCTCTCAAAACAAAGAATCATCTTTAACTCAAGCATTGCGACAGATACAGGAGTTAAACTCCAAGATTCAGGAATTAGAGCAGCATCATCAAGACTATGTGCAGAAGCAACAGAATCTAATTGCTGCCATCGCTGAGATTTGTATTTCTCCTATACAGGAAGTACAGGCGCTTCGTATTCTGATTTATCGAGGAGAAGCAGCTTGTCGGCAGTACTTGCGATCGCTGCTAGTCAAACAGAGAAAGAATTCATAAAGGCGAAATATTCTTCGTGAATCCAAGAGATTTAGAAGCTTAGGCGGTCAGTGATTCCGGTTCTGTACCAGATATTTCCAAAACCCGACGTAACCAATATGAAGTTTCAAGAGATGCAGATCGCTTTTGTTCGGCATCCGACCAAATGTTCTCCCAATTGAATAGCCATCGAGTCAACAAGCGACCTCAGTCATAGTGCAAATCACCACCACCAACTAGTACCCGACGTTCGATATCGACTGCTGTTTTGATGTAGAACTTGTGCTGTTGCAGCATAAGTTCAAGTTGCTCCGGGGTAGCGCGTTCGCGTAACAGCAAAATCATTCAAATCATAACCTCTATCAGGGAAAGGCATTCTAATTATGAAACGAAATCAAGCACAAGTAATTGCTGTAAGTCTCACTGGCACATTAGCTGCCATATCTATCGGGTATTTAGGAGTGCAAATATGAAGGCAGAAATACAATGTACACGATTGCTACAGCCATGTTTGGGCTGGGTACTGGAGGATCTATTGGTCAGGTTTTAGTAGAGAAAAGGCAGCAGCGAGTAGTACAAACACAGTCAAAACAAAGATAGGAGCAATCGCATGGAAACTTCAAAAGTTATTACTATTCCTAATCACTGGACATCACCCAAATATTCGTTCGGGCAAAGAACCAAGCAAGGGATGATTGTAGGGGTTCAGTATTATCCACCTAATAATCTACTGACTGGCTTATGTAACGAATCTTGGCGTTATGCTGTGCTGGATAAAAAGGATTTCTCAGAAGTGTCACATCTTGAAGAAGAGAAAATTCATCCACTTACACCGATTGAATTACGTGCTGAACTTGAAGCTGAGATTAAAGCGTATCAGCATAAAATACTAATTCTTAAGCACCAGTTGGGGGCAATATCGAATGCTTAAGTCAATATCCACGTACTAAGAAGTACCTCTAATAATAGATGGCTCGATCAGAGTTCAAGCCGACTTTTTACAAAAGACGGCGATTCATCCCATATTGAAGGAATGGGATGAATCGCCGTTTGCCGTCTTGGTCAATAGTATCGAGTGTACAAAAATCGTGAGAAATTCGCGTAATGACTAATAACTTATGCTACGGCTTCAAGTGGTGGCATAAGTTACCAAGCTACTGGTTCGCCAAGATGGAAAAAACCACCACTGGGGCCATCATTTGGCAATATCGCTAATTCAACACCAGTTTTCGCG
>NZ_JAIVFR010000105.1 GCF_020829685.1 Nostoc sp. CHAB 5715
ATGCGATCGCTTTTCTATCACTTCATCCACATTTTCCGGCGTGATCCCAAAAGCTTTTGCCCTCAACCCATCTGCTAACGCCGCTTCTCTTGCTTCCTGCTTCCTCATCTCCCTCATCTCCCTCATCTCCCTCATCTCCCTCATCTCCCTCACTCCCTCATCTCCCTCATCTCCCTCATCTCCCTCATCTCCCTCATCTCCCTCACTCCCTCATCTCCCTCATCTCCCTCATCTCCCTCACTCCCTCATCTCCCCCTGCCCCCTGCCTCCTTCATGGTACTTGGGCGATCGCTCGGCGAATTTTGTGCCAGATTAACCCTGCGACAATCAACCCTAAACCTACTTGCCAAATCGTAGATTCTACCCAGAAAGCGAGGAAAAGGCAACTTACTAGACCTAACCAACCTACCCATACAGGATAGAGTCGCTCTGATGGCGTAAGACGCAAGGCGGCGAAGCTGGTAATTGCGTAATAAATTAAAACACTAAAGGCACTAAACGACCAGGTAGTTTTGACATTACCCAACAGTACTAATAGAGCGATCGCTATTCCTACAAATATCACAGCCCAGTATGGGGTTGTCTGTTGTTGGTTAAGCCGCGCTAAGAATTTTGGAGCATCTGAACGCCGTCCCATTGCCAGTAACACACGAGATAAGCCCAAAATCAGGTTCAATAGTACGCCTAGCATGGCTGTCACCGCACCAATCCCTAAAACCAAAGCACCACCGGAACCGGCAACGCTGCGGACTGCCACTTCTAGGGGCGCTGCCGTCTGCCCGGTGCTACTACCCAAGACATCTGCCCCCACAGCCCCAATACCAACTATCGCCACTGCCATGTAAAGCAACATTGTCAGCAGCAGACAGACAATCATCGCTTTAGGAATCGTTTCCCTTGGGGAGCGTGCCTCCTCTCCCATTGTGGCAATGCGCCCATAACCTGTGTAGGCGACAAACATCAAGGCGCTAGCATGAAGTACTGCTGCTGGGGAGGTTCTGAAAAAAGGTGTCAAATTCTCAATTCCCACTTCGGCAGCACGGGGTAGACAAGCCAGGATAAAGAAGCCTAAAGATAGCAGCGTTACCGACACAATCACCGTATTGGTAACATTAGAGCGGCGGATACCACTTAAGACAACCAACGTCATTATCACTACAGTTAAGAGAGCTGTAGGAACTACCCAACTGGAACTCAAACCCCCAGTATTCAGTAAGTAACCAGCAAAACCTAAAGCGGCGGTTGCGGCTGAGGCAGTCTTTGCTACCAAAAACATCCAACCGGCGGTGAAGCCCAATGCGGGGGTAAGATATCTGTAACCATATTCATAAGTGCCACCACTGACAGCATGATTAGCTGCCAACTGGGCGCTGTTGAGTCCATTACAGGTGGCAACAATTGCCCCAATTGCTACCGCCAAAATTACCGCAGGCCCTGCAATCCCTGCTGCAATCCCGATAGTGACAAATACACCCGTCCCGACAATCGAACCCAGTCCCATCAAGGTTGCACCAACAACCCCTAACTCTCGTTTCAGTTGGGGTGGAGAATTTGTGGCGGACATCTTTGATCTCCCTGTTTAGATTGTAAGATGTAGTGTTCATCAGTGAGGATATCACGACAGAAAGGTTTGCAGATAATCATAATTTTGATCCCAATTTAAGTCAGCATAGATTTTATACCAACTAAATTGGTACAAAATTAGCGATCGCACTTAATATTAAGTAACAAATTGTTTTGTCCCTACAAAAAATAAATATTTATGTAGTTAAATGTATGGGATTAGTTGACGAATTCTCTATAAAAATCAAGAAAATCCTTCCAAAAAAAATATTTTTATTAAAACAACACATCGAATTGATACTTGGTAGAATCATACCAAGAATAACCAAAACTGATAACATTATGCCAAGAAAAGAACAAGGATGGGTTACATTTCAAACCTCAGAGGACGAGCGGAAGATTCTGGAGGAGTTCTGCGAACAGTCTCAACGCAGTAAGACTGAGATTCTGCGAGAACTCGTGCGTAGCCTTAATCAGCACTCATCAGCACCGATATCACCACCAATTCAGCAGGAGAAACAGGAATATATTTACACTCAAAAGCCTGAGATAGAAAGTAGTATTCAAAAGAAATCACTAAAAGTTAGCTCTCGCAATATTCTTAAAGGTGTTATTAAACGAGTTGTTTATGGAGCAGTTAATAGTGAGGTGACTTTAGAGATTATTCATAAAGTAGAATTAACCTCGATTATTACTAGAGCTTCCGCAGAAGAGTTGGAACTATCTGAGGGAAAAGAAGCTTATGCGGTCATTAAATCTAACGATATTGTCATTGCTAGAGAATAGAAATACCTTGACTTTAGGCGTTGGACATTAAAAAGATGAATTATCACCACTAAAATTTTTGATCTGGGAAATCTGCAAGATAAATTAAGTATATATATCATCAAGAGATGACTTTTGCTATTAGCAAGGAACTTCAGTTCCTTGCGGGGCATGGCTTTTACGTTAATTTGACACCTATGCACCGCGATGCTAACCTACAGATGTTGACACAGATAACATTTGTATGCTCCTACGCTTGCACGACAAAATCTGATGCACTCAGAGTTGGCGAACCAGTGAGAGTTGCAAATAGACCGCCACTGCCAAAACCTGCTACACTGCCATTTTGGTTGTAGAACAACTGGCCACTCACAGCGTCGTAGATAATTTTCGCCGTGCTAGTCGCCCCGGAACTGGTGATTTTAAAATCACTCTTCTTGCTAAAACCTGTTCCTGGAGTTGAAGCGATCGCACTAAAAGTAGTTTTATCTAGAATAATCTTATCACCTTCGGAACTGTTGAAATCAGCGATCACATCTACACCAACAGCACTCAGGACAAAAGCAGCATCGGTGTTCTAAAGGAATTTGTCAGAACCTACACCACCAACCAGAATATCATTGCTTACACCACCCACAAGAGTATCATTGCCGAATCCACCGATGAGAATATCATCACCTGACCCGCCTCGCAACAGGTCATTGCCACTCAAGCCATTGATAATATCATTACCCCCTTGACCATTAATCACATCATTGGAGTTATCAAAACCTGCGATATTATTGTTTAAGTCATTGAGGAAGGTGACAGTGTTTTTGTTGAAAATGCTAGCTTGAGTAGAGTTGGCATTCAAGACATCAAAGCTGTCGGCGATGTTGCTTTGCCTATTAAACAGGATATTGCCAATCGCAGGGCTTGCTTGAGAAGCAAACAGATTATCGAGGTTTTCTAATTTGAAGTTTTGCAGAATGACTTTGGTAGAAGCCACATTTTCAAAGGTAACTTCTGAGTTATTACCATTTTGAGTTAATTGCAGATTTTGGGCAGTTAAACCAATACCTGTAAATTGCAAGGTGTCAAAATTTGCAATGACTTGTGCTGAAGGATTTATACCTTTACCAACGCCACCAAAATCGGTGATAATGTCATTGCGATCGCCAAGGCGAATAAAAAAATTATCTTGACCGCCGTTGCCTGTTAGGGTATCGTCACCAGTTAACCCATCGATGATATTGTTGGTTGGTGAACCAAATAATTTATCTGCACCACGAGTTCCAGTCAGGTTGACAGAGGTGTTGCTACTAGGAATATTCGTTCCCCCAAACACCACATAGCTTTGCCCAGCACCTAGTGTCCCAATAATCAGGTCGTCAATGCCATCGTTGTTGATGTCCCCCGCATTGCTGACTGAGATGCCTGATTGGTCATATACTGCAATGCCGTTAATGAAAAAGCCATTAGTGCCATTCAAATCAGAGAGGTTGAAGGTGCCGCCACTGCCCAGATTCCTCCCCCCAAACACTACATAGCTTTGCCCAGCATTAGAGATGCCGTTGGGGGAGGCAACAGGTGTCCCAATAATCAGGTCGTCAATGCCATCGTTGTTGATGTCCCCCGCATTGCTGACTGAGGAGCCTGAGTAGTCATTTGCTGCAATGCCGTTAATGAAAAAGCCATTAGTGCCATTCAAATCAGAGAGATTGAGGGTGCCGCCACTGCCCAGATTCGTCCCCCCAAACACTACATAGCTTTGCCCAGCACCGTTGCCCTTGGGAGAGGCAGTTGGTACCCCAATAATCAGGTCGTCAATGCCATCGTTATTGATGTCTCCCGCATTGCTGAGTGACCACTGTGAAAAGTAATTTTTTGCAATGCCGTTAATGAAAAAGCCATTAGTGCCATTCAAATCAGAGAGGTTGAGGGTGCCGCCACTGCCCAGATTCCTCCCCCCAAACACTACATAGCTTTGCCCAGCATTACGGGGGTTGCCACCTACTGCCCCAATAATCAGGTCGTCAACGCCATCGTTGTTGATGTCCCCTGCATTGCTGACTGAGATGCCTGAGTAGTCATATGCTGCAATGCCGTTAATGAAAAAGCCATTAGTGCCATTCAAATCAGAAAGGTTGAGGGTGCCGCCACTGCCCAGATTCTTGCCCCCAAACACTACATAGCTTTGCCCAGCTTCAGAGTTGCCGTTGGCGGAGGCATACCCTGCCCCAATAATCAGGTCGTCAATGTCATCGTTGTTGATGTCCCCCGCATTGCTGACAGACCAGCCTGAGTTGTCATTTGTTGCAATGCCGTTAATTTTAAAGCCATTAGTGCCATTCAAATCAGAGAGGTTGAAGGTGCCGCCACTGCCCAGATTCGTCCCCCCAAACACTACATAGCTTTGCCCAGCATAAAAGTTGCCGTTGGGGGAGACAAGTGGTACCCCAATAATCAGGTCGTCAATGCCATCGTTGTTGATGTCCCCCGCATTGCTGACTGAGGAGCCTGAAGAGTCATTTGATGCAATGCCGTTAATTATAAAGCCATTAGTGCCATTCAAATCAGAGAGGTTGAGGGTGCCGCCACTGCCCAGATTTGTCCCCCCAAACACTACATAGCTTTGCCCAGGAAAATCTTTGCCGTTGTCATGGGCATATGCCCCAATAATCAGGTCATCAATGCCATCGTTGTTGATGTCCCCCGCATTGCTGACTGAGTAGCCTGAGTTGTCATCTGCTGCAATGCCGTTAATTATAAAGCCATTAGTGCCATTCAAATCAGAGAGGTTAAGGGAATTGAAGAATGAATTAGCCATGATTTTCTCCTGTGTTTATTTATTGTTAGTCAGAGAGTGGGCCAGGGCTATTTCATTCTCATCTAGTCCGCCTCAGAATGAATTCTGAGTCTAATAGCGAAAGTCGTCTAAAGACGACTGAGAAAAAGTTCTAGTCCGTTTTAACGGACTTTAGCTAAAAGCCTGTGAACTTCAGTTCTGGGCGGTTTCTGTCTAGAACGAAATAGCCCTGGGGAGTGGGCTTTAAGGTTCTAAGCTTGAAGTTCCGTGTTCATGAAAAGACAACGGACAAGCAAAGGACCAGACAAGGGGATATTTCCCGTTATCCCCTTCGATGACTTGCACTATTTAAGAATTGCCAATTGACTGCTACTTCCACAACCAGGTAGGCTTTGGGTTTGTAGAATAACCGCTTATTCACTGTATCGTAGATAATGCGATCGCTATTACTACCCTCTAAAATTGGACTGCACATGATAATTCGTAATTCGTAATTCGTAATTCGTAATTAAGAAATTTAATTAGGAATTATGTTAGTAGCAGTCTTTGGGTATCATTTAGTCAAAGGACTTGACTTTTAAATCTTTAAAATACTTTGATATCCTTTAAAACACTTAGATACTCTGATGAATATGTAAGTAGTGTCAATAGGCTAAATGTAATTCTGGTAAAGTTATAGTTAACTTTATAACGTGCAAAGTAAAGTTTTTGTGTAAGCGTAGCCCGCACTTCTCTACGAGACGCTGCGCGAACGACAAGCTCAGTGACCATCGTAGATATTGCTCTCTCCAGATTGTGTACGTATCTATCTAAAGATATAAATTATTGGTGAAAAATGAACATTACACGGGGATATGAAAGAGAACACGGAGATTTATCTTTGCCTCTCAGAATCTCTGCGTCTTCTTTGACAGCATTCTCTTCACTAAAGTTTTCTCATTTCGAGTCGTGTAAACTCTTTGAGTACGGTAAACCGTATTTGCTCGTTAGTTCCCAAAGATTAATTTAATTGTTAAGTTTAGTTACATAAATAAAAAAATGCTGCAAACATTGCTAAACGGTAGAAATTATGAGAATCGGTAATATCCTTGAGGAACAAGACAAATTCAACGACTTTACGCGTAGCCCATCGCCTAGTTTGGGCAGGTACGCCAGCACCTTGGATGTACATCAGGCAAGAATATACGCTTGGTTTGACTAAGTATGCCGAAAAGCTCAATGGTCGCTTGGCGGTGATTGGGTTTATATCTCTTATAGCTTTGGAAATCTTGACTGGTGTTTAATCAAGTTTCTTGAGCTAAGTCAGAAATAAGATTTAATTAACATGGTTATGAAAGCTACAGATCAATTGGTGCATTTTTTAGAACAAGAGTTGGGTATTTCTGGTGGAGCAATTTCTCTTGCTTTGCGACATTGTGAGCAGACCCCCAACTTTCTGGCTATGACCCTCTGGCAGTATGGACTGGTAACACTGGATCAGTTAGCCCAAATTTTTGATTGGTTGGAAACAGTATAAGCTGCTGCTTCAACTATTTGGATGGTAAATAACAGACTTTCTGTGAAAGTCACATTCTCAACAGTTTTCATTTTAAGGATTAGTAACATCAATGCCAATTAAAGAACAGCCTAAGTCACCTCGGTTTCGGATCATTGCTAATATATTACTGGCAGTATCAGGGCTATTTTTGCTCTTAAATTTATTTTTGCCTGGTTTATTTGCTTCTGGCCCGAGTGGTGTTCCCTATAGCTTATTTATTCATCAAGTACAAGAAGGGGAAGTTAGCCGCGTTTCCGTTGGTCAAAACCAGATTATTTACCAACTAAAAGCAGAAAATGCCGAGCCGCCCCAGGTGTTTGCAACTACACCAATCTTTGATTTAGAGTTACCTAAACTGCTAGAACAAAAGGGAGTTGAATTTGCTGCTACACCTCCACCGAAGAATACTTGGTTTACAACTCTTTTAAGTTGGGTGATTCCACCACTGATTTTTATTGGTATTTGGCAATTCTTTGTCGCCCGTGGTGGTGGTGGTGGTCCCCAAGGTGCGCTTTCCATTGGTAAGAGCAAAGCTAAGGTTTACGTTGAAGGCGAATCAGCTAAAATCACCTTTGCAGACGTGGCTGGGGTAGAAGAAGCGAAAACTGAGTTAGTGGAAATTGTGGATTTCCTCAAGACTCCGGCACGATTTACGCAAATTGGCGCTAGGATTCCTAAAGGTGTATTGTTAGTTGGCCCTCCGGGTACTGGTAAGACACTTTTAGCGAAAGCCGTAGCAGGAGAAGCAGGAGTTCCATTCTTCAGTATCTCTGGTTCGGAGTTTGTGGAATTGTTTGTCGGTGTAGGTTCTTCCAGAGTGCGGGATTTGTTTGAGCAGGCAAAGAAACAGGCTCCCTGTATTGTATTCATAGATGAATTGGATGCGATTGGTAAATCTCGTAGCAGTAACGGCTTCTACGGTGGTAACGATGAGCGAGAACAGACCCTCAACCAGTTACTAACGGAGATGGACGGATTTGCAGCTGGGGATGCAACGGTGATTGTACTAGCAGCTACCAACCGCCCCGAAAGCCTTGACTCTGCATTGCTACGTCCAGGCCGCTTTGACCGCCAGGTGTTGGTAGATCGTCCCGATTTATCTGGTCGGGAAGCAATTCTCAAGATTCACGCTCAAAAGGTAAAATTAGGAGATGATGTGGATTTAAGAGCGATCGCTACTCGTACCCCTGGTTTTGCTGGCGCAGATTTGGCAAACTTGGTGAATGAAGCGGCATTATTAGCAGCTCGCAATCTCCGTGAAAGCGTTGCTCAAGAAGACTTTGCCGAAGCAATTGAGCGGGTAGTCGCCGGTTTAGAGAAAAAGAGTCGAGTGATGAACGAGACTGAGAAAAAGATTGTTGCATACCATGAAGTTGGTCACGCAATGGTCGGGGCCCTAACAACAGGAAACGGTCGCGTAGAAAAGATTTCGATTATTCCCCGTGGAATGGCAGCTTTGGGCTACACTCTGCAATTACCAACTGAAGACCGCTTTTTGATGAATGAAGATGAACTGCGGGGTCAGATTGCAACTCTATTAGGTGGACGTTCCGCCGAAGAGATTGTGTTTAACAGTATTACAACAGGTGCTTCCAACGATTTGCAACGAGCAACTGACTTGGCAGAACGGATGGTAACAACTGATGGTATGAGCCAAGTCTTAGGGCCACTGGCTTACCAACAAGGACAACAATCGATGTTTTTGGGTAATGGCGCTAGTAATCCCCGGCGGGCGGTGAGTGAAGACACAGCGAAAGCTATTGATAGCGAAGTCAAGGAAATCGTAGAAACAGCCCACGAACAAGCCCTAGATATTCTTAGACAGAATCGAGACTTGCTAGAAGCGATCGCTACTCAACTCTTAGAAACAGAAGTCATTGAAGGCGAAAAACTGCACAGTTTGCTGGGTCAGATTAAACCTGTAGCTAATTCGTAATTACAGCAGTTTTCATGTATTTGAACCACATCTATCGTAGGGGTAAAGCGCATTGCTCATACGTGTCAACTTAACGTAAAAGCCATGTCCCGCAAGGAACTGAAGTTCCTTGCTAATAGCGAAAGTCATCTTTTGATGACTAAATAATCCGAAAAATTTTTAGTCTACTTTAGTAGACTTTAGCTATAAGCCGCTGAACTTCAGTTCAGGGCGGGTGAGGAAGCCAACAGTTAAGCCATTTCTAGCTTACAGCGCTTTTCAAGTAATTGAACTACACCACTCCCTACTCCCTACTCCCCACTCCCCACTCCCCGTCTCATCTGTGGTCTAAATACCTGAAAAATGCTGTAAGTTGACACCAATGAGCATTGCTAAACCCCTACCGCGTGGTCTATTTACCTGAAAATAGCTGTAAGAAAGTCAGGTTTTAAACTCAAAGGTACGCAGAGAATAACTTTGCGTACCTCTGCGTTACTTTGCGTTTTTAATACTCTAGAACAGAAGGATCAATTTCTCGACTCCAAGCGGTAATTCCGCCTTTGACATTCGTCCCAACAATCCCAACTTCTTTGAGAATAGCGAGGGCTTTTGCCGATCGCCCGCCCATCTTACAATGAGCAATTAAGCGGTGACCGTTTAATATTTCCTTCACCTTCGCAACGCCATTGCCATTTTCAATGTCTGGTAAGGGTACTAACACTGAACCAGGAATTTTGGCAATGTCGTACTCATTGGGATTGCGGACATCTAGCAGTACAAAATCCTTCGCACCACTATCAAGCAACTCCTTCAAATCCTTAACGGTCATTTCTTGCATTTCCATCTGCTGTTTAGCCTCCTCTGCCTTAGCTTGGGGAATTCCGCAGAATTGTTCGTAGTCTATCAGCTTTTCAATCACTGGGCGAATCGGGTTAGGACGCAGCTTCAACTCCCGGAATTTCATATCTAAGGCGTTGTATAGCAGCAAGCGTCCACTTAGGGTATTACCTTGTCCCAGAATAATTTTGACAGTTTCCGTTGCTTGAATTAAACCAATAATTCCGGGTAAAATTCCCAATACGCCACCTTCTGCACAAGAGGGAACCATCCCTGGTGGTGGTGGTTCTGGGAAAAGGTCACGATAATTTGGCCCACCTTGATAGTTAAATACAGTAGCTTGTCCTTCAAAGCGTAAAATTGAACCGTAGACGTTGGGCTTATTCAGCAATACGCAGGCGTCGTTAACTAGATATCTAGTGGGGAAGTTATCAGTACCATCCACCACGATATCGTAAGGTTGAAGGATTTCCAGGGCGTTTTCGGAAGTTAGGCGGGTTTCGTATAAATCAACCTGACAATAGGGGTTAATTTCGTAAATGCGGTTTTTTGCCGATTCAATCTTAGGTTTACCTACCCAGGATGTACCGTGGATTACTTGGCGTTGTAAGTTGGAAGTATCGACAACATCGAAATCGACAATCCCGATACGTCCAATACCCGCCGCCGCCAAATATAAAAGTAGTGGTGAACCTAGTCCACCTGTACCGATACACTGGACACTGGCAGCTTTCAGGCGCTTCTGTCCTTCTAATCCTACTTCCGGCAAAATCAGGTGTCGGGAGTAGCGTTCGTAATCGTCTTTGGTCAACTGGATTTCTTCCAGATTGGGATTGAGCGACATACCATGTACCAATAGTTTCAAGGTTTAATCTAGTAATTCTAGTATTAAAATAGTAATTTAGTGCCTAGAAGTAAATTTAGGTACTTCTATTAGCTGTTTTTTACTAGTAATACTCTAGTTTACCACTAGGCTCGTGTACTGTATCCCTAGCTCACTTGTATTAGCAAAGAGTCTCAATCTCACTATCTTAGAGAACTTCAGACGTATAACCTGTATTGAAAGATTGATATTAATTTTTATTTTTAAAATATCAAAAATAGAAACATAAAAAACTCCCTTCATCCTAAAAGGGAGTTAGCTAAAAAAGATTAATGGATAATTAGTGACTCAGCAACCCGATAGCCATTTCAAGATACATTTTCGCTTTATGCAAAGCTAGCAGTTTCTCTTGGGTGTATGTTTTGATTTCGAGTTCCGAACGTGTAAACATAGAGTTACCATTCCTTAAAAGTGGTATCGGTGGTGAACTGTTTTGCTGACTGTTATCACCACCGATTAAAGAGTGTAATTATTTGTATACAGACAATTCAAGCTTTATTTAGATTTCGCAATAATGCCAAACCCTAAAGGAAGTCCTGAAAATTTAGAACCGATACAACCAAAGGGCGAGGAACCCATGACAGCTAATATCAGTTTTAGATGCACTGAATCAATGAAAGAAGCGGTCAAAGCACAAGATGACCCTCCTGAATTTTGTAGAGAAGCTATTCAAAAAGCACTGGATGAAAAGAAAGGAAGGCAACAGTAAATTTAAATTATATTTTCAATTGCCTCTGCTTGGAACTGATGAGTATCATCAAGGCTCCAGCTTTGGAGTTCTCCAGCTTTGCCGTTTTGGACGGAGACTATTATATACGAGTATCCTTGCCAAGCGTAAAGGCGATCGCATTCTGAAGGGATAGCAGGATGATCTGGGTGGGAGTGAAAAATGCCGATAATGTTGAGCGATCTGTTGCGTGCTTCCCTTTGTGTTTTTAACATAACTTCGGGTGCGATCGCATATTGCCGTCTTTTACTTTCTGCTGTGCGTTCCCCTACAAACTCAGCCGTCGCTT
>NZ_JAIVFR010001059.1 GCF_020829685.1 Nostoc sp. CHAB 5715
TCCGATCTGTACTAGCTGATCTCCGGCATTCGTGAAGAAGCTGTTTCCTGAATCTTTTTCACCTAGTTGAAAGTTGCGGTTGAGAGTGATCGCAAGCTGCCGCGCCATTTCCGAGTCTTCATTATTGCGAAGAAAATCTATTGGATTGGCGATCGCAGATTCTGGAAATCCTGGGGCTAAGACGGTGACTTTGTAACCACGTTCGAGTGCATACCCCGCGAGTATTGGGGCTTGTCCTTTAGATGCGGTTGTTGCTGATTCTTGCTCTGCATACTTAAAGTCGTAAACGGCTAGTGGAAATCCCTGATCTATTGCTGAACGAATCAACGGATTAATCATTGAAAATGATTTTCCACAACCTGGGCCACCACAAACGAAAATCCCCCGTTGTGCGTCTGGTAAGTAAAGGGTTACTGGATCTTCGGGAATGCACGTTTTCCTGATGCCATTGACAATTTCACTTTTTATATTCTTGGGAGTGCCGACGTACAGAGACACACGATTATGTTTACGTTTATTTATTTGTTTGCACGCTAGTTTACGGGCTGCTGTCTTCTCTGCTGTTCCACCCCATCTTGCAGTCGCTAATTTAGCTTTACCCCTTTTGGCATCTATGTATTTGGCTACCACAATCACCGCACCACAGGCCAGTAGCCCCAGCCCTGCGGGTGAGATTAGTGCAGAAGAGAGTCCTGGTGGAATGAATTGGTTAGCATTGACTTGCGTGTTGGTCGTTGTCATTGTCCGCTCCCCACAATAACTAACCCATTCTCTTTAACTCCAAGCCAAGGCACTGGCCCAATAAAATAGGGCGTACAAGTTTTTTGCATAAAAGGAGGACGCACACAGATTCGGAAGAACAACCCAAAGTCTGCTGTACCAAATGATTCATTCACTCCGGTCAATGCAACCTTGAATCCACTACCATATACCAGCCGTCCTGTCGGTTCCTTCCCGGAATTGACCGCAGCCAAGAAACCATAACCACCTTTTACCTGCTGTGATGACCCAGAAGCCCAGCGCTTTCCATATAATGCACCCTCTGAACCTGAGAAGTCGCCCATTTCTAGATATGAGCATTCTTTACCAGCAGCACAAGCAGTAGGTACAGTTTTATCGCCCCTTACTACACTGCCAGAGATAAAATAATTATTTCCAACATAAGTATCACCTCTTTCAGAAGTACCAAGAACTACAGAAGCAATTCCCACAACACCAACACCAGAATTAATTGGTTGGGGCATCTTATCGAAGGGTACTTGGTTTAATCCAGGGACTTGGTTAATATAACTTTGCTGCCAAGACTTGAATTTTCCCAAGGAAGTTGATGTTAATCCTGGTATAGAGTTTAACGAGTACTTGCTTAAATCAAGTTTACCTAAAGGGAGATTCGCTGCTTCCGGGTTTGACCGTAAAATTTGAGAAATGTTTCCACCACTTAATACCCTATTCCTAGACAATAAGGCGGCTATTGGTGGGACTTTTTGAAGGCTTAAGTTTCCTAAACTAGGGATGGACTTAACTAGTGATGCTGGTGTCTGCCATTGCATTAATCCAAAATCTTTTAGTGTCAGTTTGTTATTACTTGGTGCGATTGAACTTATCGATTTCAGGCTCAAACTGGACATTTTAAATGCATCATCCGCATCACCCAGCATCACAACAGAATCAACTTTTTGTCCTGCTGACCAGGAACGTGACGGGTCATATCCAAATAGCGAGATGAGATTCTGTGGAATGCTTAGATATCCCGGTTGTTGCACAGGCGGGAGATTATCCCATGTGATTCGTGACCAGTCAGGAGCCTGAACAAGATATTGACCTTGCGAATAGGTAATTGTCGGAGTTTCAGCCTTTGATGGGGCAGGCAAGACAAATGGAATTAAAGACATAGCTGTTAATAAATATTGTTTCAACTTCATTTGATCTCCTGATTAATTAACTAATAAAGAAATATAGCGATAGAGAATCACTACTCCAAATAAATTATCCAACTCTTTCAATAAGTCACGCTTTTGAATCATTATTTTTGCCCCCACTGAATTAACTGATTAAAAACTTCCTCCTTAACACCAGAACGCAAAATAGCTTCTTCTTTGCTCTTGCCCTGACGTAGTAATTTAATCGCATCCTGAGCTTTTTTCCAAGTTATTGAACCCTCTTGAATTTGACCATTACTATGAGCGAGCGCTAAACCATAAGCAAGAGCATTAGCATCATTTCTTGGTAAAGCCCTACTAGGTAATATAGAGTTTATAGTTGCTGCTGTTTGTTGGGGTATTGTTGCTGGTGTTGGTATCTTATCTAAGGTAGTTAGGACTAGTTCCGGTTTAATGGCTACAGGTGCTACAGGTAATGGACGAACCGAATCTGGTTTAATCACTAGACTAGTGTAAGATGGACTTCCTG
>NZ_JAIVFR010001060.1 GCF_020829685.1 Nostoc sp. CHAB 5715
TCAGAACACAAGTACTTTCGTTTACAACACAAGTCTTTTTTGAGCCAATGAGTGAATGAAACAGCTTTGCTTTTCGAGAGGGGATGGGGGTGGGTTCTTGTACCTAACTCAACCGAGAACCGCTATAATGCTGTATTACCGTCTTAAACTATTGGTTATTGCACAATCAAAACAAACTTTTTCCCTGCATTCAGCCCCCTCTTACCAGTAATGATTTAAAATGCTTAGTTCTCCTGATTTGAGCTTTTCTCGAACCTTGCCTATTGTTGTATTTAATCAGCTTGGGGAATTGTTAGAACAGATGGCTCAAACGGTGGGAAGTGCCGCTCTGATACTGACAGAAGCTGTGTTGGCGCGGATTTGCATACCTGTGGAATGGCAAAGGCAAAGGTTTACGTTGGTGCTTTCTGAGCAGTTTAGTGCGCTGTTGGTAGGAAACTTAGCGCAGGGGGAGCAGGGGAATAGGGGAGATGAGGGGGATGAGGGAGATGAGGGAGATGAGGGGGATGAGGGAGAACAAGTACCCACTCAGGACTCGGCACTCAATGCTAGTTTGACATTTAATTTAGAGGCGATCGCAACATTTGTCTACGAATTAAGAGACTTGTTTGAGTGTGATTCCTCCACTTACCAAAATCTCGAAGGCTATCGCCAAATTATTCGGCCCAATGATGCCACGCTCCAAAGTCAATTCTCACTGTTGTTATTAGAATATCTCCTAAATCAGCCAAACCAAGAAATCATAGCACCTCCAAGCTCAACTGCACCGACAATTTATATCTGTGAGCCAGTGGAAGATGCTTTAAAAAAACAGATTTCCCAAGAGCGGTTGTTAAATCAGGTAACAACGCAGATCCGCAAAAGCTTGGATTTGCCGGTGATTATGACAACAGCAATTACACAAGTGCGTGAGTTTCTGGAATTAGACAGATTAGTAATCTATAAATTTGAAGGTTCCAAAGTCAAGACTGAACAATACCAGTCTGGCACTATTCCTCTTAATGAAACCGCACTGGTAACAGGCATGGAACAGTCGGTTGGGGAACGTTCCGAAATCTATTTTTCTATACACGAGAACAACGGTAAACAATTTATAAGGTTGAGAATTTAAAGGTTGATGAATGGGATCTCGTACATTCTCAATGATTTTGTAAATTAAAACCTCATTCTTTCAGTAAGCTTTACTTTAGACTTAAGGAATATTTGCGCTATTGCACTTTAACTGAAATTCATAACCTTAGCATGATGGATATTGGTATGTAGCGTTATCAGCCCAAAGCTATGACCCAAACCT
This sequence comes from Nostoc sp. CHAB 5715, assembly GCF_020829685.1. Classification (GTDB taxonomy): domain Bacteria; phylum Cyanobacteriota; class Cyanobacteriia; order Cyanobacteriales; family Nostocaceae; genus Nostoc. The sequence goes on from NZ_JAIVFR010001060.1 coordinate 1,295, forward strand.
TGAATTAATAGGAGTTGAATAAGTGTATGGTGATACAAATAGAACCAAAAACTCAGACTTTATACGACCAAGATTATTACCTTTGGCTCAGGATAACCATCAACCAACTTCGCGCTGGTCAGTTTTCATCTGTGGATTTAGATAATTTGTTAGAAGAATTAGAAAGTATGGGTAGGAGCCAGAAGCGAAGGGTGAAAAGTCTGTTAATTCGACTTTTTGAACATCTGCTTAAGCTCACATACTGGGATGGCGAACGGGAGCGCAATGAAGGGCATTGGAAAGGAGAAGTCAGGACATTCCGTAGAGAGATTAAGGATGAACTCAAAGATAGTCCTAGTCTTAAGCCTTACATTTTAGAAATATTTGATGAATGTTATCAAGACGCAAGGAAAGAAGCAAGCGATCGCTCTCAACTTCCCATTGATACATTCCCTGTTGCACTGCTTGGCTCTTTAGAACAAATTTTAGATGAAAACTGGTTTCCTGAGTAGAAGTGGCGCAATTTAACAAATTAGGACTTACGCAAAAATTGCTAAAAAGCTTAATTTATCGAACCGCCAAGACGCCAAGAGCGCCGAGAGAATTCGTAGAGTGTGCGTAAGTTCTACAAATATGATGATTAAATACCAGCCTCAGTCAATGCTTTACTCAACGCATCAACCAAATTTAAATGTTTTGCCCACTCTATAAGGTAAGTGTAGTCTAAACTTTGTGCTTGCAACTTTAGTATCCCCAATACATCACGCCACTGTTTTTCAGATTGACTACTTTGCCGCCACCACAACTTCTGTAAAATCGTATCCTCTGGCGAAGCCACCCAAAATTGAGGTATACCATCTAAATCGGGCAATATCCGACGTGCCATCTGCGATACTGCAAATGGTGAATCATCAGTGATGTACAGATCGGCATTAGCTATGGTTTCGGTATGTGTAATGTTGAGCATTCGCTCGTATCCTCGCTTCAAATCTTCAACCGCCCCTGCTGGACAATAGTATCCTGCTGTTTCTAGTGTCGTCACCAACAAATCGATTTGGTCGGGTTGAACTGAAATTACTAAATCTAAATCCCGTGTCGAGCGAGGTTCGCCATGAATTGAACTAGCAACACCTC
>NZ_JAIVFR010001061.1 GCF_020829685.1 Nostoc sp. CHAB 5715
TGATGGAAATTCCCATAGAAAGTCTGTGGAGTCAGGTACTAGAGCGCCTACAGCTTGAACTATCCCGGCCCACCTTTGAAACTTGGATTAAAACTGCTAGTGCAGAGCGATTAGAAAATAATTGCTTGGTAATCCGTACTCCTAACCCATTTGCTCGTAATTGGTTACAGAAGTATTACATTAATACCATTGCTCATGTAGTACAAGATATTCTCGGTCATCCCGTAGGAATTTACATTACCGTTGCTCAAGGTGATGAAGTTTCCCATTTGAGTGAACGAGAGGTTTCTTGGGAATCATCAGATCCCAGCAGTATTTCCGAAGCTATTCCTAATCATAATCAAAAAACGACTGAATTAAACTCTAAATATGTCTTTTCGCGGTTTGTAGTTGGTGCTAACAATCGGATGGCTCACGCTGCTTCTTTGGCTGTTGCGGAATCTCCAGGTAAAGAGTTTAATCCTTTATTTTTATGCGGTGGCGTAGGTTTGGGTAAAACTCATCTCATGCAGGCTATTGGCCATTATCGCTGGGAAATTTCGCCTAATTGTAAAATATTTTATGTTTCGACTGAGCAGTTTACTAATGATTTAATTACAGCGATTCGTAAAGATAGTATGCAAAGTTTTCGAGAGCATTATCGAGCGGCTGATGTTTTATTAGTTGATGATATTCAGTTTCTTGAAGGGAAGGAATACACCCAAGAAGAATTCTTTTATACTTTTAATACTTTACATGAAGCTGGGAAACAAGTTGTCATTGCTTCTGACCGTCCTCCTAACCAGATTCCTAGCTTGCAAGAACGGCTTTGTTCTCGGTTTTCTATGGGGTTAATCGCAGATATCCAAAAGCCGGATTTAGAAACGAGAATGGCAATTTTACAAAAAAAAGCCGAGGATGAAAATATTAGTCTTCCCCGCAATGTGATTGAGTATATTGCTTCTAACTATACTTCTAATATTCGAGAATTAGAAGGAGCTTTAATTCGGGCGGTGGCTTATATTTCTATTTGGGGCTTACCGATGACGGTGGAGAATATCACACCAGTTTTAGAACCGCCTAATGAAAAAATGGCAGCTACCCCAGAAGCAATTTTAAAGGTGGTGGCGGATAATTTTGATGTTTCAATAGACGATCTCAAAAGTAACTCACGCCGAAGAGAGATTAGCTGGGCGCGTCAAATAGGAATGTATCTCATGCGCCAACACACGTCTCTGAGTTTGCCGAGAATTGGTGAGGAGTTTGGTGGTAAAGACCATACAACGGTAATCTATAGTTGCGATAAAATTACTCAACTCCACCAGAGCGATCGCACCTTAGCACAAACTCTACGTGAATTGAGCGATCGCATCAATATGACTAGCCGTTCTCAAAAACCATCCTGAAGATTGATTTGAGTTTTCCACAACCAGCACTACGATAATTAGCATTGAGGGCTGAATAATTAGTCAAGAATATTAAGTAACGTATAAAAATTGATTAAATTTAACTTATATTGTGGAAAAATCTTACTTTTTGTGGATAAATTTGGGGAAAACTTGAGATTTTGCTGCTAAAACTTAATTAAGTATAATTACCTTGTGGAAAAGCTCAAGTATTTTTCCACAAGTTTTCCACAAGGTAAACTTGCCTAATATCATATCCGGCTAAATACAAGTCAATTACGAACGCAGCGATAGCGGAGTGAAGTAATCGCAGAGTCAAAGGGAATTGCTTCGTTTCACTCCGTTCCACTCGCAATGACATATTGTAAGTGATTAAGCGGACATGATATAACGGATGATTTCAACAGAAATTGGGGAATTTTCTAGTAGTCTGTCAAATTTGTTGAGTTTGTAGTGAGCGCTTTAGCGCTCAAATCAAGGACTTTAGTCTTTACTACTAACTTATTCACCTATCATGATGATAAATAGGATGAGTCGGACAACTGTTCGACCTTGCAGCCTACCAAGCTATCCGACCCGGTTTTATATTCGGAGATTGTTACCAACCTCACTGGAGTAGGTCTGGACTCTTCTTGGGTACGCCCGATGAATTCCCATTCATCAGTTCTGACAGCAGAAGAGTGCTGAGGGGAGCCGCAACCACAACCCGAAAACCCACGTTGTTGTTCCTATTGTCACGCGCGTTCCTGTTGCGATTCGCCGAGCGGCAGTTCCTCGGATTGTTGTTCCACGAACCACCACGCAGCAGCCGGAAATGCCTACCCCAAAGTTAATTTTAACACGGCAGTAGTCCAGGGCTATTTCGTTCTATACTCTAAACGGCTAAAAGTTGAACTTTTTTAAAAGTCTGAAAATTAAGAGCCAACAAGCTAGATAGCTTTTCCTGTTTGTCAGTATTAGCAGTGTCAATACAGTTAGATATTGCTGACTTAAAATCAGCAAAGCTAGCATAGTATTTAGA
>NZ_JAIVFR010001062.1 GCF_020829685.1 Nostoc sp. CHAB 5715
GGAAGGTAAGGAAAAGGTAACTTCCTCAACTAACTTCTCAGCTTCGGCTTTTGTGGATTTCAAACAAAATAAGTCGATTTCTTACTTTAAATCTCCCGCCACTCCAGAAAGCCAGCCTCCTCCTGTAGAGGAAACCGCCAATGATGCTAACTCCACCTTGCAACAATCCGCCCAAGAGTCTACAGAAAATGACTCAGACCCCAATCAGCTAGCTACAGAACCCTCTAACGGTTTCGGGACTCAAATTTATGGGCAAGGGAGCATACACAGGCTGTTGACTACATTGTTTCCCCATAGACAATCCTTGAGCGACCCAAATGACGATTAGTCCGAGTAAGTGTTAATTGTAAGTTGTCGGCTTTGTGATTATCTGGGAAAGTTCATAATGGAAACATCTAATCAACGGTCTATGATAACCAGACAGGGAGCGAGTAGTCAAGAAACCTTCCAGGACACTGCTTTGGGTTTAGTTTCTACCCGCAGCTTTCCAGCAATAGTTGGGACGGCGGATATGATGCTGAAATCAGCAGGAGTTCATCTAGTTGGGTATGAAAAAATTGGTGGCGGGCATTGTACTGCGATCATCCGAGGTGGAATTGCTGACGTGCGTCTTGCCGTAGAATCTGGTGTCCAAACGGCTGAACAGTTTGGTCAGTTGGTTTCTAGCTTGGTGATTCCCCGACCTTATCCCAACCTAGATATAGTACTTCCCATCACAACTCGTTTTACTAAATTGATGGAAGAGGGGAATTACAGCCGTCTGAGTAACCAAGCAATTGGTTTGGTAGAAACGCGAGGATTTCCGGCGATGGTAGGAGCGTGTGATGCCATGCTTAAAGCTGCTGATGTTCATTTGGCAGCTTATGAAAAAATTGGTGGGGGATTGTGTACAGCCATTATTCGGGGTTCCGTAGCAAATGTAGCAGTAGCAGTGGAAGCAGGGATGTTTGAGGCAGAACGCATTGGGGAATTAAATGCAGTAATGGTAATTCCCCGACCGCTAGATGAGATGGAGCAAACTTTGCCATTAGCAAGCTGCTGGATAGAAGAACGCGAACCGTTAAACTTACCAGTGAATATTAAAGAACAAGTTGCCGAAATTGAGGTACTAAGATTACCAGATTTAACCAAACTACCGACAAAAATTGCCGAAGAATTATGGAATGATGAATGATGATAGATGAATTTGGGAAAATCATCATTCATCGGGAAGTGGAAGGAATCTTACGCTTTTCTTGTTGTTCTGATAATAGCTTCTTAAATCTATAAATAAAATACTTTTCTTTTAATAGAAGTAATAGAGTTTTGTCTATAATAAAACTCATAACTTTCTATGAGCATTGCTATAGCATTTGCAAGTGTTCAGTAATACTAGTTTTATATCGATGAATAGCTATTTACAGGAGAACCACCTTTGAAGCAAGCGACGCTGCACCAGTTAAAGGTATTCGAGGCGGCAGCACGGCACAGTAGCTTTACTCGCGCTGCTGAGGAATTGTTTCTCACCCAACCTACCGTTTCGATGCAGATCAAGCAACTCACTAAATCTGTAGGGTTGCCATTATTTGAGCAAGTGGGGAAGCGGTTGTATCTCACCGAGGCAGGACGAGAATTATTTGTTACTTGTCGGCAGATTTTTGAAAATATAGCCCAGTATGAAATGAAGGTTGCAGATTTAAAAGGGCTAAAACAGGGACAATTACGTTTGGCAGTAATTACAACAGCAAAATATTTTATCCCACGTTTGTTAGGGCCGTTTTGCCAACTTTATCCAGGGATTGATATCTCTCTGCAAGTAACGAATCACGAACAAATCTTGGAACGGATGAATAATAATCTGGACGACTTATATATTATGAGCCAAATTCCAGACAATATGGATGTGACTTGTGAACCATTTTTGGAAAACCCTTTGATCGTCTTTGCACCAATTAATCATCCATTATCCAAGGAAAAAAATATTCCGATCCAACGCCTGTCTAACCAACCTTTTATTATGCGGGAACCAGGTTCAGGAACTCGTCGCGCCGTCCAAAGTCTATTTGAAGAACAGGGGGTTACAGTAAAAGTCAAGCTAGAATTGGGAAGTAACGAAGCAATTAAACAAGCGATCGCAGGTGGTTTAGGAATTTCTGTTTTATCCCGTCATACCTTACTATTAGACGCCTCAGAGTTTAGCATTTTAGATGTACAACACTTTCCCATTCACCGAAATTGGTACATGGTTTACCCATCTGGTAAACAGCTATCGATCGTCGCTCGTGCCTATTATGAATATCTCTTGGATGCGGCGAAGAATTTTGTAGACAAAAACGCTGATAGTGCTTCTAGTACGCTTGAACCAACTCACGGCTAATTCGTAATTACGAATTACGAATTACCTAAAGGGGTTGACGGCTAGACCG
>NZ_JAIVFR010001063.1 GCF_020829685.1 Nostoc sp. CHAB 5715
AAGGCAGTAAAAAGCGCAGTGTTGACATGTCAAGTAATGAATGCAATCTTTTAACGTCATCTGCAACTTAATATTACGTAACAAGTTCGTCGAACTTAAGAGGTAGAACTTACTCATTGATAGAAAAATCAAAATAGGAGGTATGGTTTTCAGCGCTTAGAGCTTCGTTTTTTGTTCTCCGTCAAGCGATCGCAACCAAGAAAGGATGATTTATAAAAGCTGAAACAACCTATTTACGTTGATATACAACATAGTCTTTTTGTACAGTGCGTAAGTCCTACATGCTTAGGTCAAAGTTTTCCAGGTTTTGAGTTTCCCTATATCGAGTCATCTCTGCACAGAAGCGCAGAGATGAGCAAGAATGGGACAGACCACAAGTGTTACTGATCGCGCATTTTTATTTCTGCTGTGAGTCTGGTTGGTTGTCTATTTCTTACAAAAAGAAATTCCGAGGGACAGCTTCCAACCCTCGCAATTTCTGTGGATATACATAAAATAGCGGTATCAAAAAATCAACTTTTGACTATGAATTGTGACAATATAATAAGTTTTACGTTCTCCTACTCCATACCTCCAAAGTGCTAATTTACCACTTGGCTGCTATGACTGCGAGGATCATCTTGACTAGCCGTTGGTGCTACTGGGGCTGAAAATTTAGAAACTTTCCCGCTAGCTTGAGCATAAGGGAGAGATGAACCAGTAACTAAAGCTTCTAAGTTGCTAGCCATAATCGTCCGGGGTTGATCGCCGATCGCTTGGGCTATGGTTTCCCCTTGCTGACTCAAAAATACAAAATGGGGAATCCCATCTACCCGATATTTCAGCATCTCTGGTAGCCACTTGGTATTATCCACATTCAGCATTACAAAATTCATCTTGTCAGCATACTCTGTTTCCAGTTGAGTGATATCTGGTGCCATTTTTTGGCAGACAGTACACCAATCAGCATAAAACTCTACTAGAGATGGTTTGCCGTTGCTGATTGCTACATCTAGCGGTGTGGACGTATCACTTAACTTGGCTAGAGTTGCCGAGGTTGTTTCAGTTCGCAAGCCCAAGACGAGGGCAACGCTGAGGGCGATCGCTACCATTACAATTAAAAAGTTTCTCAAACGCTTCCCTAAGTTGGATTCAGACTTATCGGCAGAATTAACAGGTGAATCAGTACTCATAACAAAATTATTAAAACTTATTAAGCAATTTCTTCTTCAGTTTAGCTGACTTCAGCCGCTCTTAAATACGTAATTTCATCTTGAAAATGGGTATTACAAATAAGTACTTTAGATGAAATAGGTTTTAAAAGATGATTTTAAGCTTCAGAAATACCAGTGCTGTGTGTGCCGTATTTTTATTAGTCAACGTTGGCTGCTTTCACACGTCAGCCATAGCCACTGTAAATAACCAGTCTCAATTGATAGCACAGCAGAGTAAAACCCAGCCACACCCAGTTTTTAAATCTATTTTGCCCAAATTAAAGCAGAAGACTCAGATTCGTATTCTATTGCCGAAGTTTATTCCTGAGTCGGATGGGGAAAATCCAATTTACGCGATTATAGAAGCTGCTACGCAAAAAAAGTACGAAATTTTACTGGGTTTCAGTCCCGACTGTACTGGTGGAACTGCCTGTCGTTTGGGCGTTGTTTATGCTGAAGCTGTAACCCGCAAAACACCCCGCCTGATTGGTAAACCTGTATCCTTAGCTAAGGGCATCACTGGCTATTTTGTGGATTCTACTTGTGGTGCTAATTGCTCAGATGCTACCTTGACTTGGAGACAACAGGGTGTACAATATGTTGTTGGTTTAAAAGCAGGCGATCGCACTTCTTTGGTAAAAATGGCTAATTCTGCGATTAACTAATTCTGTAGGTTTCAGTAAAAAGTAATATTAAATTTACGTAAAGTTATTGTGTAATCTTTAGAAATGTACTGACTGGTACATTTTGGGTTATATGTGCAAGATGCAAAGATATTTGAAAGTACTAAGACTATTTTGGAGCGCTGCGATCGCAGCTGAGTTAGAGTATCGGATTAACTTTTTCATAGCTACCCTCAGCAGTTTGGGAAATCTCGCGGGTAGCCTCTTTGGATTATTCTTGTTTTACCGGACTGGTTATACTTTTAGGGGCTGGTCATGGGAAGCAGCTTTAGTAGTTCTAGGAATTTTTACCTTACTACAAGGATTTTCTGCTACTTTTCTGGCATCGAACTTGAATCGCATAGTCCGCCATGTCCAAGAAGGCACTTTGGACTTTATATTATTAAAACCTATCCGCAGTCAGTTTTGGCTTTCCACCCATACCCTTTCACCTTGGGGACTGCCGGATATAATTTTTGGTAGTATTATTATTGGCTACGCAGGTAAACGCCTCGGTGTAGGAATAAAGGCGAAGGGGTGTTTATTGCCT
>NZ_JAIVFR010001064.1 GCF_020829685.1 Nostoc sp. CHAB 5715
GCGACATGGAAATCCAGAACGGCGCGTCGCTGACGGTGCGCGAATCGCAGATGGCCGTGTTCGTGAATGAGGGCAAGGTGGCCGATGTGTTCGGCCCCGGCATCTACAAGCTCACGACGCAGACGCTTTGTAATGATACCAAAATAATAAATCTGAACCAATTTGAAACTTCTCCGCATTATATATTGCTAAAAAATGGATATCTTTGAGGAATTTGAGAATATTCAGTGCTGTTTCAGTTTTGGTAGACACTACTGTTTCATAACAATCGACCTGCCAATATTGGAATTCTTCATAGCTGTCAGTCAACTCAATCTCTAAATACTTGGTTAATTCTGGTGAAGGTAGGGGCTGATTATTGGTGGTTGGTAAGGCAAAGTATTTAGGAGATATGCGTTGGCAAAATTTAGTCTTGTCTTCTTTAATTCCCAATTCTTGTACTAAAAAGGCGATTAATTCGGATTTAACCAAATGTCCAGGATGAATTTGTTGACTATTGGTGTGACTTTTTGGGAATGATTGAGTTTCTACCCACAAGTAAAAAGACCCTGACTGAATAAAGTCAGTTTCCTCGTTTGGTATCCAGGTGCCATGAAGTATTCTCATAGTTATGATGCCTCTGGATTGTTCGGAAATTCACGCGCCTTAGAATTACTTTAGCAAACAGAGGTGCTAGAATTATCTCCTTTATGCAAAAGAAAGCGATGGTGTTCTGGTGCGATCGCTTGACTTACGCACTATAGAGCCATACCAGGGATAATAAAAATTTTTCGGCAGTGTCTTCTGTAAATTACCCACTCCGTAGGTCAAGAAAGTACTGAACATCTTTCATCAATTCAGGTTTTCCTGCCTCTTCTTGAGGTCTTTTACGTTGTTCAACTTCATCAACACTTGGTCGCGGCGGTAAAGTAGGCCACCATAACCCTCGGTCATCTGGGCCAACAACTGCTCCTGGCGGTTTCAATCCATTCCGATTCACCACTGAAGTATTCGCAAAGGTTTCAATGCGTGGCTGTGGTTGACTAGTTAGGTTATTCGCATACTTAACTTGCCAGGTGTAACTGGTGAGCGCTGTAGCTTCATACCGTTCAGCAGTAGTAGTACTGCAACTAGTTAATGTCAGTGCCGTTAGTGCAGTTATTATTGAGGGTAAAATTTTCAACTTTTGCATTATCAATCGTAAATATCTCTTACTAATCACTCTTGAAGAGAGAGTGTGCCATCATTGCTGCCAAGGAGAAGGAATCGCTGTTGCCCTTAAGCACTTCTCCCGTTGTTAATCTGATCGCCGTCTGCTCACAATTCGGACATTGGATTTTCACCTGAATTAGTGAAGGACGACCAAAATATTCTCCCATTACAGGTTCCCCAGTGTATTCACAGATTATTCCCTGCTGACAGTGCCAACACTCGAATACCACGCGCCCCACTGGTTTGTCGCAGTCCAAAAACTGGATATGTTGACAGCGTTCTGGCGCTAACTCTTCTTCTTCATCGCTCTTTGTCAATTGACCCTGTTGCGAATGGCTGTTGCGGTAATTTGGATTTTCTCTTGTCAGCAGAGGTACGTTTGGCTTTACTTCTCTCTAAATGTTGCGGTTTTTCAGCAGCGTTTGTCTTTGACCTTAAAGGAGGTATCACCTTTGCTTGGGTTGGCTGCTCAATTGACGGCAGATCATCACTGGGAGTCATGTCAGGCTGAGAGGTTGGCTGCTGGTAAAACTCTAAAGCTTTAGGGTACTGACCTTGAATGGAGTAAACAGCCGCAATGCTATTGAGAGTCGAACTTTCCCCCGCTTTGCTGCCGATTTGTTGGTAAATTGTTAAGGCTTGCTGGTATAACATTAAAGTTTTGGCATACTGACGCTGCCTAGAGTAAACTGACCCAATACCTCTAAGGTTTGCACTTTGCCCTTTCTTGTCGCCGATTTGTTTAGCAATATTATTTGCTTGCTGGTAAAACTCTAAAGCTAGAGCATACTGACTGAGTTTGTTATAAATTGCCCCAATACCATTGATGGACTCACCTTCCCCCTTCTTGTTGCCGATTTGTTTGGCAATGCCATTTGCTTGCTGGTAAAACTCTAAAGCTTTGGCGTACTGATTTTGGCTAGAGTAAAAGTCTCCAATACCATTAAGGGTTTGAATTTGCTCTTTCTTGTCACCAATTTGTTTAGCAATGCCATTTGCTTGCTCGAAGAACTCTAAAGCTTTAGCATACTGACTCTGGCTATAGTAAACTGCTCCAATACCATTGAGGGTTTGAATTTCCTCTTTCTTGTCGCCGATTTGTTTGGCAATGCCATTTGCTTGCTCGAAGAACTCTAAAGCTTTGGCATACTGACTCTGGCTAGAGTAAACTTCTCCAATACCATTGAGGGTTTGAATTTCCTCTTTTTTGTC
>NZ_JAIVFR010001065.1 GCF_020829685.1 Nostoc sp. CHAB 5715
CGATTTTCTTAGGAATTGCGATCGCTTGGACATCACTACCATCAAGTTTAATTTTGTAAGCAGCGTTTCCACCCCCATCAATGACATAAGCAGTATCGCCACTAATAGTCAGATCGAAAGGATTGGTAACTACATCCTGACCATCTGGATTGTTGATAATTTCATACTTGCCGAAGTCGAAAATACTTTCCAGTTCTCCGGTGTTCAAGTCAGCTTTGAAAAGTTGTGCTAACTGTGGAGCATTCAAAACTTTATCAGGTGGGGATGGCGGGAAAACCTTAAGTTGCGTTTCTGGGATAGGGTATTTAGAACCAAGAGCAAGTGTTTCTTTATCGCGGTTTCCTGGATAACCAGCAAACCCAGTTAAAAGATAAGCATTTCCTTTAGAATCGAATTGGAAATCTTGAATACCGGCTCCTTGGTTGCCGCTGGGTTGTTCTGCTACAGACACAAAGTTATTAAATAGACGCTTTTGTGTACCATCTGGTGAGACTTTAACGAGTGAACCAGTATTGCCTACACAAAGAGGCTGAAATATTGCACTCGGAGATGGCTGGCAATTCCCGTTTCCTCCAATACCTGGCTCTGCTACGTAGAGAGTGCCGTCAGGGCCAAAGCTAACAGCCCGTGCATTACTGACTCCATCGACAATTGTCGTTAGCGTTGCAGCTTGTACAGATGGCGTTCCACAAATAGCAGCAAAACAAAATGTAAGAGATGTAAGAGCAAATGACTTGAGTTTCATACCTTTGGAGATTGAGAGTTAAATAATTTGTTTGTGGAAACTTTATCAAGAAAAGAATTAGGAGTCAGGAGTCAGGGGTTACAATTGAGAATTTAGGAGTCAGAATTCAGGAGAATTTTGTAGGACTGGTGATTAGGTAAGGTTTTGGTAGCTCTCTTTTTTATGTAACCAACCAACGCCAACGCCCAAGACACCGATCGCTAATATGCCGAAAGCAGAACTAGGTTCAGGAATAGACTTGGTATTTTCAATTCTGAGAACTTGTCCAAATCCTGGGCGATCGCCTCGGTTTGTGACGTATACTGCACCATCAGCACCAATAGTCAAGGCGCTAGGCGACTCTAATCCATTCCCACTCAGAAGAGTTGTGCGTGTCCCATTGGTAGCTATTTTGATGACAGAACCATCAAAATCACCTTTCCAAGCTGACTGATTGGCGTACTGCAAAGCATATAAATTGCCCTCAGTATCAAATTCCAAGTCTGTGAGTTGGGTAAAACCATCTGCATATACTGTTGGTGTTGCATCAGCGCCGACTCGATAGATGTTTGCCCCACCTTCTGGGAAGGGAAAACCTGTAAATTGGCTGATGTAATAAGCGCCATCAGGGCCTTTGGTCACACTTGAGGGTACTGCTTGGCTTGCAAACTGCGATGGGCGAAGCCCCGCCTTCGGCGATCGCACCACTTCACCTTCAGATGGCACCTGTGCTGGTTCATTGGATGGTGTACCGGAGGGTGGAAAGACGGGATTAGCTAATATTTCTTGGGGAAACGCAACTATCGCCTGCAAATTACTCCCATCAGTATTAACACTGAGTAAATCATTTGCACCGGCATCAACTGCAATTAAATTATTGCCATCTATTACAAAACCCAAGGGATTGCTACCGACATCACCAGCATCGGGATTGTTGGCGAGTTCATAATTACCTAAATCGGCAACACTCGCCCAGGAATTGGTATTAAAGTCGGGAGCGATGATTTTAGCGAGGTCAGTGTAACCTAAATTGCGATCGCGAAAGGTTGGATTAGCGCCATACCCAATCAGAACATAAGGTTTACCTTGAGCATCAAATTTGATATCACGAGGGCCAGCCGCTCCAGTGCCATCTGGTAATGCTAAGGAAGGAAGTCCTGTAAGTATGCGCTCGGTTTTACCATTCTGAATTTTGGTAACTGCCCCACTTGTGCCATAGCATAAAGAATCGCCTTGACCGCTTGCTGGTGGAACACAACCTCCACTTCCCCCTATTCCCGCCTCTGTAACATAGAGATTACCATCAGGGCTAAAGCTCAGTCCGCCAGCGTTATATAGACCGTCGGCGATGACTGAAAAGGATGCAGCTGAGGCAGCTTTGATTTCAGAAAAAGCGGCAACACAAAAAGTTAGGAAGGTAATGGTAAGTTTCATATTTTGTCGTTTGTCATTTGTCCTTTGTCATTTGTCATTTGTTATTTGTCCTTTGTTAGTTTTTAGATGACCAATGACTAATGACCTTTTGTCATTTGTCATTTGTCCTTTGTCATTTGTCCTTTGTTAGTTTTTAGATGACCAATGACTAATGACCAATGACTAATGACCAATGACTAATGACAAAATATGAAACTAGATCGGAAGAGCACACGACAGAACGCCCAGTCACACATTGGCAT
>NZ_JAIVFR010001067.1 GCF_020829685.1 Nostoc sp. CHAB 5715
GTTAGGTATCATTGAGCAACTTTTGTGGGCGAGGAAGGAAGAAGAACACTGGAATTGCCGAACAAAAGTTGCTCACTGATACCGATGCCAGCAAGGTTTAGCTGTCGTACCAAGGTTTTACCGCTAAGTTTTTCCCCATCGGCGTATTCTAAGCACATACTGATATGGTGAGGTAAACGATCGCAGCCATCCCCTGTAGCAATTAAACCCGGAATTTCAGCTAATTGGGCAAAAGCGCGATCGCGTAACTCAATTAACCGTGGTGTTTCTGTAGATAATTCTTCGGCTGCTAATTCTGCTGCTACACCAAACCCCGCAATTATCGGTACTGCTTGCGTACCAGAACGCAGTCCCATTTCTTGTCCCCCACCACCCAATAAGGGCATCAATTCCACACCAGGACGCACATACAGCGCCCCTACACCTTGCGGCCCATATATTTTATGACTGGAAAGACTAAGTAAGTCTATGGGTAGTTGTTGCACATCTATGGGTAAGCGTCCCGCAGCTTGGACTGCATCTGTATGGAACAAAGCCCCATGCGATGGCTCCGCCCGCCGCAGGCATCGCACAATCTTACCCAGTTCTGCGATCGGTTGCACAGTTCCAACTTCACTTTGTCCGTAAATTATAGAAACCAAAACTGTGTTATGTCGCAATGCTGCCTTTAAATCTAGGGGGTTGACTCTGCCTTTAACATCTACAGACAAGCGCGTAACTTCCCAACCCCACATTTCTAGCAACCTTACTGTTTCAGAAATTGCGGAATGCTCCACGCTGGAGATAATTAGATGTTGAGGAACAGCATACAACCGAGTCACACCCATAATTGCTAGATTATTTGCTTCCGTACCACCAGATGTAAAGATTATTGAAGCTGGATCGGCAGCATTAATTAATCCAGCAACTTGGACTCTGGCTTGTTCCACAACCGTTGCCGCCCTTTGCCCCCACTCATGTAAGCTGGAAGGATTGCCCCACTGTTGGGTGAGGACTGTTTGCATAACTGCGATCGCTTCTTTTCGAGTCGGAGTAGTGGCGCTGTAATCTAGATAAATTTGCATATAACTGATAATGGTGAGAACACACGTTGGTAGTAGGCTGCCGATCTTGTCAGCATATACACTTTGAGTGGACAAATCCTAAAAAAATCTCTGTAATGCCTCTAGCAGTGGATTTTTCCCTATATTTGGAAAGTTATTTTTCTACTTAATTCAGAAGACAAAATTTTGGGAATGATAAATATGTCCACTCTCAATCCACTTTTAACAGATTACAGTGCAACTTATCTCTAGACGAAGATATTTTTTATATATCTTTTTACTGATATTTCCCCTTGCTGCTTGTCAACGAGTCCAGTCTTTCAATCAGCGTCTATCACCTTTACCACAAGATCCGTTAGTTCAAGTTTACTTTAACCATTCTGAGTCTTCAGAATACAAAGAACCTTACCGTCAGCAAACTCGCCTTGGGGATGATTTAGAAAAACAGATTGTCGATGCTATTACCCAAGCTAAATCTACAGTAGATGTGGCGGTGCAAGAATTACGTTTACCCAAAGTTGCCCAAGCACTGGTTAATAGACAAAAAGCTGGGGTAAAAGTCAGGATAATTTTAGAAAATACCTATAGCCGACCTTGGAGCAGCTTAACATCTGCTGAAGTAGGTAAGTTAGATAAAAGGGAACAGGAACGTTACAACGAATTTCGCAAATTTATCGATATTAACCAAGATAATCAACTCAGTTTAGCAGAAATAAATCAAAGAGATGCTTTGATAATTTTGCAAAATGCCAAAATTCCCTGGATAGACGATCGAGCAGATGGTTCAGCAGGTAGCAGCTTGATGCATCATAAATTTGTAATTGTGGATAATCGCATAGTAATTATTACTTCAGCCAATTTTACTTTAAGTGATACTTATGGTGATTTCACAAATTCCAGCAGTTTAGGCAATGCCAATAACTTATTGCAGATTGACAGCCCAGAATTAGCATCTTTATTTACAGAAGAGTTTAACATCTTATGGGGAGATGGCCCAGGAGGTAAGCTAGATAGTCAATTTGGTTTACAAAAACCGATGCGATCGCCTCAACAAATTACATTAAATCAAACCACAATTACTGTGCAATTTTCGCCTACTTCCCCAACTCAACCCTGGAATAACAGTAGTAATGGTTTAATTGGTAAAACTTTAGATTCAGCAACCAAATCTGTTGATATGGCGTTATTTGTCTTTTCCGATCAGCGGATTGCCAATATTTTAGAAAATCGCCATCAACAAAGTGTGCAAATTCGCGCTTTAATTGAGCCACAATTTGCCTATCGTCCTTATAGTGAGGCATTAGATATGATGGGGGTTGCTCTTAGTAACAAATGTAAATATG
>NZ_JAIVFR010001068.1 GCF_020829685.1 Nostoc sp. CHAB 5715
ACGCTGTATTTATTCATTTGTCAAGGTTCTGGCGATTTTGGCAGATCCCCCAGGGTTTTAGCCCCCGCTTTGACTTGCCAATCATCAAGCTGATTACATAATCATAAGACTATTGTTTGCTCTTGTCGAGGGATTTCTGAGCCGTATGTAATTGTTCGTTTGATTGCGCCCGCATCAAGTATATACAATCGTACCGAATCCTCTTGAGGGTTAACCAGTTTTTCTATCTTGGTTTGGAGGGTAGCAAATTGGATCGCGGTTAAAAAACACTCAAAAACGCTGTATTGTGTCCATTTTCCGTACCCAGACAACATTTTATGTAAGCGAGTGCGACGTTTATTTGCAGCTCTGTTATCAGGCAGATCATAAATAATCAAATAAAACAGGGTAGTCATTGTCAAATTTTTGCATAAATGATAATTAACGTAAAGCTAAAGCTTTATATGGAATCCCTTCTTGTAAATGGCGGCCCAATAACCGAGCTTGTAATTCAATCGCTCGTCTATAAGTGCATCTGTACTCAAAAACAGGATGCTTAAATTCATCATTCATTTTGCGCTCGAATGCCTGTAAGAAAGTTTTTCTGGCAGTATCCTTCAGACGATATGCACCTAAACTTTCGTTAAAATCATCAGGTTGAATTTCATGTTTATGCAATACAGTTAACACTACATTGTCAGCGATCAATGAGCGAAACTCTTCCATGAGATCCAGCACCATTGCGGGCTGACCATGATGGACTTCGTGTAAGTAACCAATATAAGGATCTAACCCAGCAACATGAACCGCAGCTGTTACTTGAACTCGCAGCAAACCGTAGGCAAAACTGAGCAACGAGTTCACTGGGTCAGTAGGCGGACGACGATTTCGACCAGTAAATGTCCACTGTTTTCCAACCATCCGTGGCCAGCAAGCAAAATATTCTCGTGCAGCTAAACCTTCAATTCCTCTGACCTGATCTATGGTCTTTTGGCTTTTGACAAGACTTTTACGTTCTTTGAGAGGATTATCTCGCTCATTATGACGATATAAAACCTGATATTGATTGTGGATTTTCGCTACTACAATCGTTTTGACTAATTCTAAACGTCCGACGGGATCGCTATATAGTTTATATTGTGCTAATCGCAATTGACCATTGCGCGAATAACCAGGAAGTGCAGAACCCAGATATTTACCAAAGCTAGAAAGATAGTGAACAGGCATACCTAATTCCAAAGCATAAACTAGAGCATCTCCTGTGACTTGAGGGTTGCCCATCAAGACAACTTGTTCAACAGTTTGGGCTGCAACAGTCTGTTTTTTCCAAGAACCATCTGATTGTTTGAGGGCAACGTTAAAAGCTTCATAATTCTTACTCAAAACGGCATCAGCCTGAGTTACTTCTGATCAATGAGGAAGGTGATTAATTATTCCCATGATGATACCGACTACAACGGAAAGGAACATAATGGATGCAGGTACCATAAAACTTCTGATCAGCAGAGCCTTTTTTGAATAACCCGACTTGGAGAAGAACTGGTAATAAAACCAGATGGTGTAAACGAACACAAAGACTTCAATGCCCAGGTAATAAATTAACAGCAGGCCTTTCAGGTTGGTATAAAATATAGTGATCACGGTAAACGCCAGCGAGACAATCATCTCGACCGCGGCCTTGTAAGAATTAAGTACCAGGTGTTCTGCATAATTAAACTTTGCTTTTCTGAACCAGAACATACTGAAAAGCGACGTGATAGGTATGGTAATGAGCAAAACCAGCTTTGGATAGTGACTTGCAAATGCCTCGAGTTCACTAACGGTTTTTTTACTGGATTCCGACATTAAATCAGCCAGTTTAATATGAGTATATGGTCCGAGCAGGCCGGATATACCTAAAACGAGCAGGATCAGCGTGATAAAGTTAAAATACCCCACCCGTTTACCCAGCACATAGCCGCGAACGCTGTTGCCGGGATTGACAAACAGTTCTTTGAGGGTATACAAAATACCTTTGTCCACATGCCACACGCCATGAATGAAGTCGTGCGTAATGAAATGTTTCAGAGAGTAACGGTGCGTGCTGGAGGTCTGGCCACAATGGCCGCAATACTTTTGTGATACCTCGTTCCCACAATTCAGGCAATTGGCTTCCATCTTATTTTATTGACTGGGCGATTAACTTTGTTTTTGAGCGAAGACTCTCGTCCAATTAGCCAAGCGAAATGGCGGGAAATTATTGGAAAGGATCCAGACCGCCTTATCCAACAATCGCCTCTACATTTTCTTCTAGATGTAGAAACACCAAAAGGTGCCATAAGAGCAACTAATGACCAATGACTAATGACTCTTGAGTTTTTGGTAGATAGCTCATTCCCCGATCAAATGATTTGAGGTTGCCAGCT
>NZ_JAIVFR010000106.1 GCF_020829685.1 Nostoc sp. CHAB 5715
GAAGGGCATCTGGGATTACTTCCACTGTGATGAAAGTAGCAGCAGGCGCTTTAGAAAATTTTGCTGTAGCTAGAGTTGTCAACCTCGGCCGCGCCTTAGAAGAATTAAAATCAGCTGGCTTTTGGATTTACGGCACTGCTGCAAGTGGAAGCGAACCTGTGCATACAGTCAATTTCACTGGCCCAATCGTTTTGGTAATTGGCTCAGAAGGCGAAGGTCTGAGTATGTTAACTCAACGCTCCTGTGATTTCTTAGTATCGATTCCTCTACACGGTAAGACTCCTAGTCTCAATGCTTCTGTAGCAGCAGGTATGACACTTTATGAAATTTATCGCCAGCGATCGCTAAATACCCTGCACTTAGATAAATTACAAAAAACCTCTTTGAAAAAATAACCGTAACAGAGTATAAAGAAATGTAAAAGATAATAAAGCAAGATATCGTTTAACACCCTGTAGACGTTTATAAATTGGCGAAAACTATGAAAACCATTTGGCATAACCTCAAGGAAGTGTTAATTAACACATTCGACTTCATTGGCTTGGCTTGGTGGGTAGAGATTGTGACGCAAAATCCCCGTTGCACGTACTACTTCGGGCCATTTCTAAGTTCTTCTGATGCAAAATTGTCAAGCATTGGATATATAGAAGATTTGGAGATCGAAGGAGCGCAGGGAATTTCTGTGAATATCAAGCGCTGCAAACCTAATACCTTAACAATCGCTGAAGACTTGGGGGAAAGATTTGACCGCAAAGTAAAGCCTGTCTTTAGCGGTCAGATTTAAGTTAAGTTAGGCCAGAGTCAACATAATTCGTAATTTGTAATTCGTAATTCGTAATTTGTAATTGCGAGTTTTAATTACGAATTATTTGCTCAAGAGTCAAAAGCCCGTGGACTATTGACTACAATTACCTGCGGATGAACTTCGAGCCAATGGTCAATGTCATTCAGCACCTGCTGGGGGACTTCCCACGGAAAAAGATGGGCGGTGTTGGGATAGCACTGCCATTGACAATTGTTGAGGTGTTGAGCAGTTTCTAAGCTGGAATCAGATGTGATATGGCGATCTTGCTCACCAGCAAGTACTAAACTAGGACATTGTATTTGTTCCAAAGCTAGAAGTCGGTTGTATCCCGATTGAATTTCACTATAGAGGGCGCGAGTCGCAGCAGGAGAGGTTTGCAAATAAGCTGGTACTGCATCAGTGGCGATGTACTTGTAAGTGGTAAATGTATGTTGTTGGATTAAGTAGCGAAAAAGCGATCGCTTGCCAAAAGTTTCAATATTCCATTGCCAACTCGGTTTTATATAGTTTATTAGGGCAGCAACGCCAGTATACAAATTATCCTGCCAAGTGATAGGAGGATGACTGCCACGGGGTTTTGCGGCTGTCGCCACCAAAATCAGCCCTGTAATCCGCTCTGGCAAACGTAATGCCAGTTCCATTGCCAGAATGCCCCCAAGTGACCATCCTAATACTAGGCACTTTTCAATCTCAAAGCGGTCTAGCAGCGCTTCTAAATCAGTCAAATGGTCATTCATATCAAAATTGCCATTCCAGCGACTTTTGCCGTATCCACGTAAATCAGGGGCAAAAGTTTTATAACGTTTTGATAAATGATTGGTAAAGACAGATAGACTACGACCAGTACCAGGATGACCGTGTAAGCCCAGAATGGGGAATCCTTGACCTTGGATGTAGACATTGAGACGTGCAGCAGTTGTGGTATAGCGATCGCTCATTACTCGTCGTTCTCCTGTCTAGCGATCGCTTCTATCGTTGTCATATTCGCTTCAGCCCTTTCTGCTGTCCGCTCTAGAATTGCCTTAATTCGATTTGGTCTTTCTGTCATAATAGTTCGTTATATTATTTTTCTAATCGTGTCCTACGGCTAGCTGCCAAGCATTGCAGTGTTCGATTACAGGGGTGCATCCCAGTTTTTATTTTGCTCTTGAGAATAACTGTCATAGCGAACGCGAGTGCGTCTCGTAGAGAGGAGGAACGACGAAGCAATCTCATGGACTCGTTTTGACCTGAAGAATTTTGCGATTGCTTCGTTCCTCGCAATGACATGTAAAAAAGTGGGATGCTCCCCGATTACAGTTCAAGCTGCTACAGTATTCAGGTGTGAGGAAGTTTGATATCCAAAAAAGGGGAATTAATATCTAAAAGCCAATTTTCATCTACAAATCCTAGATTTTCATCATAGACAAGAAGCAACTCACCAATTTTTTGAGCGTTATGACTTGGCTGATCTACAGCATCAATACCAGAGACTGTGAAGACAAACTTTAGCTTTAGAAAGCGTTTTTTGTGAGTAAAGCCAATAGAACTGCTAACTAATTCTGTTTCGAGGATACGAGGCAAAGTAATTATTTCATAATATTTATCTTGTTCATCCCAGTAGCCGCAAACTTTATAATCACATACTTCGAGATGTTCTAGAACTAGTCTACGGGCATCTAAGTTTTCTAAGATTTCAGTCAAATCCCGCCATACTGGGTGATTTTTTAATTCTAGTCTTGTCATACTTATTCTGCACTAATGTTCTGTTACCAAACCTGGAAAGTGCAACACACCATCAATAAACTTTGCATGAAACCGCCTATCGCCGCCTTTACCTAACACTTTTGATTTCAAATCGTACCCCTCTTCTTGGGAAGCAACAAGCCCAGCATTAGCGCGTGGCGGAACTTGCCCTTTCTCAATCGCTTTTAAATGTTTCCCATTATGGTCATATTTTATTCCCAGTTTTATTTGCTCTTGGCTAAAGGAAACTAGCAAATCACTCGTTGTTTGATATGTGATATCAGATTCAATATCTGCCCAACTATTGGGTAGAGCTACCATTTAATTTACTGTTGATGATAATTTTACACATTCTGACCAAATGTGTTTAAATTAAACCCTTTAGCTTATCACAGTTTTAAGAAATCGGTTCATAAACCATTTGGGGAATTAACACTTCATCTTGTAATTGCCCAATACCTAAAAAGCGAGTCTCTTCATCATAAACTCTAACTATTTCAGAAACATCGAAAGTTAGAGAAATTCGCTGACCTTGACACCATTTTTGAGCAGATGCTATTGGTAAAGCAACAGATGACAAATGTTGTAAAGCTGCATCTGGACAAATCGGTTGAAATATTCCGGCTTGCAGTTTAGTTTCTAAGTCGGTCAAAGTGAGACTATCTGTTAAATCGAAACCACTGCTTTGGGTACGAATCAAAGCTGCAAGAGTGCCACCAGTTTCTAAAATTGCACCTAAATCACGAGCGATCGCTCTAATATATGTACCAGATCCACAGGCGATCGCCACATCCAATTCGGGAAAATCCCCTTCTCTCCAGTCTAAAATATCTATCTGAAAAACTTCCACTGTTCGCACTGGAACTTCCACCGTTTTACCTTGGCGTGCTAAATCGTAGAGACGTTTCCCATCCACTTGAATTGCACTGTAACTCGGTGGTATTTGCTCAATCTTGCCTTCAAATTGTGGTAATACGCTTTTCACCTGTGCCAAATTCAATCCAGCACAAGGTTGAGAAGTGATGATTTCACCTTGTAAATCATCGGTTGTGGTACGCACACCCAGGCGAATGGTGGCTTTGTAAGCTTTGTTTTCTGGCAGATATTGCAATAATCTTGTGGCTTTACCAAGAGCGATTGGTAAAACTCCTGTAGCAGATGGATCTAAGGTTCCCGCATGTCCTACACGTTTGAGGCGCAACAATTTTCGCACCCGCGCTACACAGTCGTGGGAAGTCCAGTCAAATGGTTTGTTTAAGTTGAGAAAACCTTGAAGTAACACAAAATCTATACTTTTACCCTTTTCTATCTCAAATACTCATCTAATGCTCAAATATCTTAATTTCAGCATTCATTTAAGCATAAATATAAAATCATACTCATAAAATGCTCACTCTCTCAACCCCGTTATCGGGGAAAGGGGAATAAAAGTATATCTCTATCCTATATCCTCAGAGTTCTCTAAGTATTACTCCAATAACTCCAAATATAGCAATCCAAAATCATTCGTGAAAAGTTAGATCCCCGACTTCTTAAAGAAGTCGGGGATCTGGACACTGAGAATTTTCACAAATCAGATAGGATTGCTATATGATTTTCAAATGGAAAGCTTAATGATGAACTCTGAACCTTGTCCTGGTGTTGAATTTACTTCTAGAGTTCCTCCATGTTTCTCGACAATAATTTGACGAGCAATTGATAACCCTAATCCTGTGCCTTGACCCACAGGCTTGGTGGTGAATAAATGGTCAAAGATTTTTTGCTGGACATCAGGTGACATTCCCACGCCATTATCTTTAATCCGAATCAAAATATGTTTTTTGTTTTCAGTGAGGCTAGTTTGAATCAAAACTTGATTGGGATTTGCTTCAATTTCAATATAGGTGCGCCCTACATTAGACTCCTCTAAAGCATCAATAGCATTAGCTAACAAGTTCATAAATACCTGATTTAGTTGTCCGATAAAGCATTCTATTTCTGGCAAATTACCGTAATCTCTAATTATCTGAATATCGGGACGATCTTCGGATGCTTTTAAGCGATGTTTGAGAATCATGATTGTGCTGTCAATGCCATCATGAATGTTGCAATAAACTTTGCGATCGCTATCTGCTCGAGAAAAGGTTCTTAGACTAGTACTAATGTTGCGAATGCGCTGAACACCCTCTTTCATTGAGGAAATTAAGTTAGGTAGATCGACAAGCATATACTTTAAATCTATTGCTGCAATTTCCTCTTGAATTTCTGGAACCGGATTAGGATAGTGCTGCTGATAGAGATTAATCAGGTTAATCATGTCTTGGAAATATACTGAAGCGTGTCCGAGATTGCCATGAATGAAACCAACTGGATTATTAATTTCATGAGCAACTCCTGCTACTAATTCACCAAGGACAGACATTTTTTCTATCTGTACAAGCTGAAGTTGAGACTCTTGTAAGTCTTTTAATGCCTTAGACAACGCTGCTGTCCTTTCTGCAACTCGTTTTTCTAAAGTTTTTGTGAGATTTCGTAATTGAAGATGGGTTTGAATTCTAGCTAATAATTCTTCTTCATGAAAGGGCTTAGTGATGTAATCAACTGCCCCTATATTTAGACCTTTAACCTTACTCTCAGTATCAGAATCAGCCGTCATAAAAATTACTGGAATATCAGAAGTAGCTAAGTTTTCTTTCAATCTTTTACAGGTTTCAAACCCATCTATTCCCGGCATCATTACATCTAATAGAATCAAATCAGGGAGTCTAGACTCAATTTGCTTAATTGCACTTTCTCCATTATTATCTGTAATAACGTCAAAACCTATGTTAGTTAATATGTTAAAGACAATTTCTAAATTTGTAGTAGTATCATCTACCACTAAAATCAAACTATCTTCTGGTAAATCAAGCATTTTTATATCTGTCTTGTAATTCATGTATTTAAATGAATTTAACTCCTTGTTACTTATTCAGTGTTGGCTTTGCGATCGCAGCTAAGTCACTTTTATTTTATTAGCGGGCTGACTGATAAATTTATAGCCTAACAATCCTATAGTTCCCAAAAACTCTGACAACAGCAACATTCTCACACTAAATTGCTCTATGCGACCACGGGGGCGATCGCTACAGTATGAACATGAACCACCAATCTTAACTTTGAGTACACCTGAACATCCTCTTTCATCAAGGCGATTGGCTTTAAATTAGTCATTATTACCCTTGTTTTTTGAAAAAAGTAGTGTTAATTCAGAACAATATTGCTACTGAACAATATTTTTAATGAAGGCGATCGCTCTGAAGTTAGTTATTAATACTCTTGTTGTTTGAGACAAGTAGTGTCTTTTTTGTAAAAATAAAATTACTGCTGCTGACCTCTCACTGACTTTGTAAGTTTGTTATCTGTATTTATCCTGAACACACATTTACGTAAATAATATTTTTTTTGAAAAATATTAATCCAGTATGATTCCGGATATCTTTTTAAGAAAAAACAATCACAATAAACAGTTAAGTACTGGAAAGTTTATATATTTTTAAATATCAAGATTGTGGCGTAAATATAATTTACACACTGGAGAAAAATTGGTATTTAAATAATTTATTTCCAAAAATTGATGTTGTAGATTTTGAATAACTATATTGGTTATGGAAAAATTAATTTCTTCAGATTTATACTGCCCTTTTTCATCACAAATCAATAAAAATATTGATTTTCTGGAAGAATACAGTCTTGAATGGGTACTTGGTTTCAATCTTCTGGCAAATGAATCATCTTATCAGCGTTTCTGCAAGTCTAAATTTTTTTTGATGGCAGCTACTACTTATCCCTATTGCAACTTTCAAGAACTGAAGATAGCAAATGACTGGTTGAGTTGGCTATTTATTTGGGATGATCAATGCGATCTATCAGAGTTGAAAACAAAACCTGAATCTCTAAAAGCTATTCACAAGAGATTCTTAGAAATATTGAACGGGGCAGAAGTTACAAGCCACGATATACCTCTTAGTCATGCTTTAAGTAACTTACGAGAGCGGATGCTTGAAAAAGCAAGCGTGAAATGGCTAAATTATTTTCTCTGCGGCTTTGCGAAATATTTATACGGTTGTTTTGAGGAAGCAAATAACCGTGTATATGGGATTGTACCCGATACCGACACTTATATTACAATGCGTAGGTTAAGCGCAGGCGCAGATGTTGCCTTGCCATTAATTGAATTTTGTGATCAGTTGATAATTCCTGATTTTTTACGAAAACGGGATATTTTTAAACAACTTAATGAGATTACAAATAACCTTCTTGGCTGGTCTAATGATATTTTTTCATTATCTAGGGAATTGGCAACTGGTCATGTTCATAATTTAGTATTTGTACTACATTATCAGCACAAAATTCCTCTAGAAGAAGCAATGAATCGTGCTATAGAAATGCATGATTGTGAAATAAAAAAATTGATATATTTGGAAGCAAATATTCCATCTTTTGGAGAAGAGATAGATGCTGATTTTGCAAAATATATATTAGGAATTCATGCTTGGATACGTGGCAACCTCGATTGGTATTCCTTCACGGCTCGCTACAAAACTGTAGAAATGCTCGAGCTAGCTAAATATTAATTAAAGATTATAGCTGACAAATAAAAAAGGAAAGTTGGATTGGCTCTCTCGCTCCTTCATCAGTTCCAATCAATACAACTATGTTGATTATATTGGTTGGGCTTTTACTTTTTAAAGGTCACTATGAAATTTTGATTTTAATGCCACAGCAGAAAGAAGCAATATAACCGTTATCTCATGATATCTCCTTACCCCTTTCCATTAAATGCAACTACCTAATCCTCTAAAAACCCCTTCTTTTCTCCAAAAGCTTCAATGGGTTGCTGATCCTGTTCGGTATATGGAAAAAGCTGCTCAACAGTATCCCGACATTTTTACTGGTAAGATAATTGGTTTTGGTGACACTGTAGTATTCGTGAACCATCCCCAAGCAATCCAGGAAATTTTAACCAACGATAGAAAGAAATTTGCTGCTGTCGGCAAGATGAACAAAATTGGAGAACCCTTAGTAGGGGAATATTCAGTTGCCTTACTAGAGGGTACTCGTCACAAACAACAGCGACAACTTGTGATGCCTGCTTTTCATGGAGAGCGAATGCAAGCCTATGGTCAACGGATCTGTGGTTTGTGTACAAAAGTTTTTAATCAGTTACCACTAAATCAGCACTTCTTGGCTCGGAACTTAACACAGGAGATAACCCTACAAATCATTTTACAGGTTGTCTTGGGCTTGAATGAGGAAGAAAAACTTCAAAAACTTAAGCATTTATTGCCGCAGATGTTGGATCTTTTTCGGTCACCTTTGAGTTCTAGTTTATTGTTTTTCTCATTCTTGCAACAGGATTTAGGAGCTTGGAGTCCTTGGGGAAAGTTTCTGCGCGATCGCCAGCAAATTGATCAATTGATCTATGCTGAAATTAGCGATCGCAGGGAGCAAAATGATTCAGAGCGCAACGATATCTTATCGATGCTGATATCAGCACAGGATGACACTGGTCAACCAATGACAGATCAAGAGTTGCGCGATCAGTTGATGACTCTAATCGTTGCCGGATATGAAACTACAGCAACAGCAATGGCTTGGGGATTGTATTGGATTCACCAAAAGCCCCTAGTCCGTGAAAAACTACTTCAGGAACTGGATACCCTCGGTGATTCTCCAGATCCCATGAGCATTTACCGACTACCATATCTAAGTGCTGTCTGTAATGAAACCTTGCGAATTCACCCCGTTCTAATGTTCTCTTTTCCCAGAGTAGTGCAAGAACCTGTAGAACTACTGGGACATCCTTTAGAGCCTGGGACTGTAATGCTTCCGAGTATTTATCTCATTCATCAGCGTGAAGATTTATATCCCCAACCGAAGGAGTTTCAACCAGAGCGCTTTTTAGAACGGCAATTTTCTCCCTACGAATTTCTACCCTTTGGTGGTGGTGTCCGTCGTTGTATTGGCGAGGCTTTGGCTATATTTCAAATGAAGCTAGTATTAGCAACTATTCTGTCACGCTATCAGTTAGAGCTAGTTGATCGACGAAGAGAACGGCCTGAGCGTCGAGGTTTTACCCTTGCGCCAGCCAGTGGAGTCAAGATGGTAATTAAAGGGCAACGTGCGCGTCAACAAGAGACAGTTCTTACTCCCTTTTCCCTGTCCCCTGCCTCTTACTGACTTCTGCCTTGCGGCACTAGTGGTCTGTCCCATTAATTTTGAGAGGTAAGAGAACGAACCACGAAGACGCGAAGTACACGAAGGAAGAGGTAAAGAAGAGAAGTTTAACAACTAATTCACCTAGCAAAACTAATGGGACAGACTACTAGTCTAGATATCTGACTGTTGCATTGGTATCTCAATCACAAACTCAGTCCCCTCTTTTAATGTGGAATCACAGGTTAAACTACCCTTGTGTTTGTCCACGACAATCTGATAGCTAATCGACAACCCCAACCCCGTGCCACTTCCTACCGGCTTGGTGGTAAAAAATGGGTCAAATATTTTCTGCTGCACCGCTTTTGTCATGCCAGAACCGTTATCGGCAATCCGAATTATCGCCGTATTAGAATCTGTTAGTTCAGTAAATATGTGAATTTGTCCTACCCTACGAGAAGCCGATGATGCGTCTATGTCTTTTATTATTTGTTCTTTGTGATTTACCAATGATGGATGATCAATGACAAATGAATCTTCTAAAGCATCAATCGCATTACTCAAGATATTCATAAACACCTGATTTAGTTGACCAGGATAACAAATAACTTCCGGTAATTTTCCGTATTCTTTGATAACTTCAATTTCAGGAAGACCATTCTTTTCTTTAAGGCGGTGTTGTAAAATCATTAAGGTGTTGTCTATTCCCTCATGAATATCTACACGCTTCATCTCAGATTCATCTAGGCGAGAAAAGTTGCGTAAGCCCAAAACAATATTCCTAATCCGCGAACTCCCCATTTTCATTGAATCTAGAATCTTTGGCAAGTCTTTTACTAGAAAATCTATGTCAATCTCCTCAGCTTTATCCTCAATTAAGGGCGAAGTCTGGGGATATTCTTGCTGATAAAGAGCTATTAAATCTAGCAAGTCTTGGACGTACTGACTAGCATGATTAATATTGCCATGAATAAAGTTAATGGGGTTATTGATTTCATGGGCAATTCCTGCCACCATTTGTCCCAAAGAAGACATTTTTTCACTTTGAATCAATTGGATTTGGGTACGTTGCAATTCCTGTAGAGTTTGTTGTAAACAGTGATTTTTATCATTTAGTTCCTGCGTTCTTTCCTGGACTTTTTCTTCTAAAGTATGGTTGTAATCTTCCAAGCTTTCTTTAGCTTGCGCCAAATTTTTGTAGAGGATAGCATTCTCTAGAGATATTGCTGCTTGAGTGGTGAGAAGTTTGAGAACTTCTACGCGATCGCGTGTAAATGCTCCTGTCGTCAGATTATTTTCTAGATAAAGAATCCCAATCAATTTACCTTGATTTAGAAGAGGTATAGACAACAAACTTTTAGGTTCTTCAGTAATAATGTAGCTATCACTTGCTAAAAAATGAACAGTATTTGTATCATCAATAACCAAGATTTCTCTGGAACGTTTAACGTAGTTAATCAAAGTAATAGGAACATCGTAGCTTAACTCAAGGCAAGTTGATGGAAACTCAGTGTAGGTATGATCAAAATGCGAATTGGAACACACCACTGCGACAGTTAATGCTAAGTTATCACCTTCACTCAAAATTAAAGCGCATTTAGAGGCTCCTGCATTCTCCATAACAACTTGCATTAAAGTAGAAAGTAGTCGCTCAAGCTCGATTTCCCCAGAGAGGGCTTGAGATGCTTTAATGAATGCGGCTAAATCCAGAGAGTCAGAAATACTTTTCTTCGAGCCAATAACAGTTTGTTGATCGCTTAAGGTAGGTAAAGATGATATAGAGATGTTATTGACAGAAGTGCTTTCATCGCTAGAATGGATACTCAGTTTTTCTTGCTGGAGTATAGGAGTAAGTAATTGGGGATAGCGTTTTGTTAAATCGTTAACTTTGGCTAACGCTCCCCAATGAATGTAGCCATAGTAGGCATCAGTTAGGTAGGTTTGGGCAATCTTTTGTTTGCCCCGTTCTAGATAAAATTTAGCGGCAAGTTCGTTGGCAAGAGCTTCTTCGTTGATATACTCATATTCTTTAGCAAAGGCGATCGCGCGATCGTAATTATCCATTGCCTCTATATATTGATCGAGAACTCGATGCCGCTCTGCCTCAACCAAATAAAACTTATGCAAATAATTCATCGGGGCATGATTTGCCCAGTGCTGCATCTTTTCTTGATTGACAACAACCTTGTTTAGGATTTGTTTTTGTTCAGATTCTTCAACATCAGAATAAACCGCTAGTCTAGCTAGTGAATCATAAAAATGGAAAATAGGAAAAACTAATTGTCCTATGCCACCATGCAAATAATTTTCTGCCAAGCTAGCATTTTCAACCGCTTGAGAGTATTTCTGAAATAAGCAACAGAGATGCAGTTTAGTTAAATACAAATATAACAGTCCCATGCTATCGTTTGCTTCAAGGTGAGTCGGCAACATTTTCTCTTCATCGTAGGCTTCACCAATTAAAAGATGCGGATTTTCCGCAGTACCTATCAAGTTCAAGACACTCTGCCGATAAATCGCGCTCCAGTTAAATACTGTTTCTTGCTTGATTTGACCGATCGCACTGTTGTAAATTGCCATCTCCTGTTCCAGTC
>NZ_JAIVFR010001069.1 GCF_020829685.1 Nostoc sp. CHAB 5715
AACCAATCCCCAATGCCCAATGCCCAATGCCCCATGCCCAATGCCCAATGCCCAATGCCCCATGCCCAATGCCCAATGCCCAATGCCCCATGCCCAATGCCCAATGCCCCATGCCCCATGCCCAATCCCCAAAATACCCCAGTCTGGGTTTCGACCTCAATCAAATCAAAGCGATAATTTTCAATCACGGGATTTGCTAGCATTTGGTCACAAATGCGATCAAGGTCTTGACGCGCTTTCTTCTCATCAGATGAGGTAATGGTGAGTTCAATGTACTTACCAATCCGCACTTGGTCAACCTTCTCGTATCCCATTTGCTTAAGACCGGATTGTACAGCCACGCCAGCAGGGTCTAAGACTGAAGGACGAAGCGTTACGAAAATTTTGGCTAGATACTTGGTTTGCACGGGCTTTTGCTGAATGCTGCGATCGCTATACTATAACTTTCTGTTCCAACTGAGTGAAAATAAGATCACGAAGCGGTTAAAGTTAATTGATCAATTAGCCCATCTAACAGCTTCAACTACAGTGGCATATTTAAATTATTGTCTATGAGAGCCATACGCACCCGCAGTCAAGAGCGTATTTTCAACCTACTGAAAACCATCAAAAAAGGCATTTCCGCCCAGGATATTTACGTAGAACTACGTAACACAAATCAGAGCATGGGTTTAGCAACAGTTTACCGTTCCCTAGAAGCTTTAAAACTCGAAGGCATGGTACAAGTGCGGAATTTGGCTAATGGTGAAGCCCTCTATAGCCTAGCGCAGCAAGACAAACACCATCTTACTTGCTTGCAATGCGGTGTC
This sequence comes from Nostoc sp. CHAB 5715, assembly GCF_020829685.1. GTDB lineage: Bacteria > Cyanobacteriota > Cyanobacteriia > Cyanobacteriales > Nostocaceae > Nostoc. The sequence goes on from NZ_JAIVFR010001069.1 coordinate 810, forward strand.
TCAATTCCAATTAATCAATGCCCCGTTCATGACCTAGAAGACCAGTTAGAATCCAGCCATAAGTTTAAAGTTTTTTACCACACCCTAGAGTTTTTTGGGTTGTGCAGCCAATGCCAAGTAAATCAAGCTAGTGAAATTAGTCAATAGTCATACCATGTCGTAGACATCGCGCTAACTTAGCCTCAGGTATCGCCTAAATTGTTTTCTCTATCTTTCATTGCACCTATTTTTTAGATATCGCCCAAGAAGATAGAGAACTACTTAATCCAATTACAATAATGTAAACAGGAAACTTTATTTAAGATTTAAGCCTAACTATAGGAGTAATGGAGTGTTGAGAATTAGCGTTGAAGAAGCAGCTATGAATTTAAAATCTCTCTTGGAACGAGTAGCTAGGGGAGAAGAAGTAATTTTGCTAGACCAAGATAAAGCTATAGCTCGTTTGGTTCCTCTGCTACAAAAGGAAGAACAATTAGCAAGTATGAAACAATTTCGTAATTCCCTTTCAATTAAGGGTGAGTCTTTGAGTGCTACTGTCATAAATGCGCGTACAGAGGAACATCGTTGATTTATTTAGATACAAGCGTTATCGCTCCTTTGTATTGGACAGAAACTTTAAGCGATACAGTTGAACAATTACTTCTCAATGAAACTGAAGTTGCTTTGAGTCAATTGGTTGAGGTTGAACTCGTTTCTGCGTTATCGCGTCGAGTCAGAATGCGAGAAATATCTCAGCAAGATGCAATAGCCATTTTAGAAAGGTTCCAAGCAGATTTGGATAGTGGATTTTATACTCAAATTGCGTTAAAAACAGTTCACTATAATTTAGCGCGTGAGTGGATTAGTCGGTTTGATACACCATTACGTACACTGGATGCTCTACATTTGACAATCGCATTTCAAAATAATATCCGATTAGTAACGGCTGATGAAGCTTTAGCAACAAGTGCTGAGGTTTTAGGAGTTGAGGTTTTGTTACTGCGGTAAATCAACTTTCCTTTACAAATCTTCATGGAAGTCGGCGGGAAACTCCAACCCAAGAGTGGGTGGAGAGGGATAGCCGCCCGCCGACTTGGGGCATTGGGCATTGGGCATTGGTAACTCTTCCCCATGCCCCATGCCCCATTCCCCATGCCCAAAAACTCCATCCGCAAGTGGCGTGGAGTTTTTTATGTATAATATCAAGTTCGGCAAATCACTTATGATATGTCATTGCGAATGCAACGAAGTGGAATGAAGCAATCGCAAAGGCTTGGGATTGCCATGCTCCGCTCGCTTTTGACTAAGTACTAAGTCGTTGTACGAAATCGTACTGACTGGGAGCAACTGAGTGTTTTAGTCTTTAAATAATACTTAAATGTAGGCAATAGAGACAAAGCACAGCTTTGTCTCCCCTCCCGAAGAGCCTATGGTGTACACACAAGTCTGAAATAGCTGATTAACCAAGGTTTTACCCCACCCTAACCACTGCTTGAATTCAATGAACGATACCTCCAATTCAATAAACGACCACCCGAATTCAATAAACGACCACCCGAATTCAATAAACGACCACCCGAATTCAATAAACGAC
>NZ_JAIVFR010001070.1 GCF_020829685.1 Nostoc sp. CHAB 5715
AATAGTCATATAAACCAGAATCAACTAAAATTTTACCTAATAAATTGGCTGGACGTAATTTTTGGCTGGCATCTCTCCAACTCTCAATATCATCAGCTAAATCTTCAAATTCTTCTCCATAACGATAAACTAATGTTTTTTGTGGTTCACGGGCTAGTTCTCTTGTAAACAATATTTTTAGTCCCTGTGAAGCAATGCCTACAAAGATAAAGTAGTAGCTATAAGCTAGTAGATACTGGCCTATAGCTTCAGCTCCTAGATTACGAGCAATAGCAGCGGTTAATACAAAAGCTGTTATGCTTTGCGCTAACCGATTGACTATCATTGAGAGGGAATTACTTATGAATTTGTACTTTTCTACCATTCTTAAATTATTAATTCACCTTAATTCGCTCATTTTGAATTGCCAATACCTATATACCTCATAACCTGACTTTTTTTAGATATATCGTTAGAAGCTTGAGTAGTGAACGCAAAACCTTTTATCGTCTTTAAGTAGGTAGTTAATCACTCAGCAAACTAGAAAATCTAATCTAATAATGCGTGAGAAACAGAAACTCCACTGAAAACAGCAATATATGATTTTGTTTTTATAACCCTAGTAAGCACCTTCTTTTTTCAAAACTACCATAACTGTTTTGAGGAGAATTTCAAAGTCTAACCGAAGCGACCAATTTTCGATGTAGTTAAGATCAAGATTTATCACTTGTTCAAAATCTAAAATATCCGAGCGACCTGAGACTTGCCAAAGACCTGTAATCCCAGGTAAAACTTCATGGCGAATAAAATGATGTTCAGAAAATTTATCTACATCTCTAGTAGGTAAAGGGCGAGGGCCTACTATACTCATTTGTCCAAGGATAACGTTAAAAAGTTGAGGTAATTCGTCTAAGCTATAACGTCGAAGGAATTTTCCAACACGGGTAATGCGAGGATCGTCTTTAATTTTAAAGATAATCCCATCTTTGGTTTCATTTAATGCTTCTAATTCTTTTTGGAATTTTTCTGCATCAGACCTCATAGTTCGGAATTTCCATACTTTAAACTGTTGCCCATGCAAACCTATACGTGTTTGTCTGTAAAATACTGTGCCGGGAGAGTCCAATTTGATAGCTATAGCTATAGCTATATAAATAGGGAATGATAACATTACAAATAAAGTCGCAAAGCAAAAATCACAAGTGCGCTTTATCCAAAAATCTTTGCCTGTAATTATCGGACAATCCAAACTCAGACAAGGCATTCCTCCTATTTTATTAAATTCTATGTTTTTATAAATTGGTTTTAATTCCATCGGCAAAATATGTACTTGGATGCCAGATGCTTGAAATAACCAGCATAAAAACATTCTATTTTTTAGAGCATCCCAAGATATAAAAACCTCTGTTACACCTAATTCATTAAGTTGATTCAATGTTTGTTGACGTTTATATCGATCTAATGAACTAGCATTAGCCGTTCCAGATACAATATAATGTTTCTCTTTTTTTATAAAGCTAGCTATTTGCTCATGGTCTTGAGGATCGCAAATAATGAAGACAGAAGAACGAACTATTTTTTTCTGCTTACGCAGATATTCCAAAGTAAGATTTATAGCGTATCTACCAGTACAAACAAATAATATACTTAACAACCAAGATAATAATATTAATCTTGGGCGTGTAATATCAATAACTGGCTTATATAAAAGACAAACTAGGAGTATTAATCCATGAGCCAAAGTTAACGATTTTATAATGTTGAGATAGTCATAGCGTTTTTGACCTTCTCGATAAACACCTTCGATCGCTAATGAGCCTATTTGAATTCCAATAGTTATTAAAATCGGCAAATAATGACTCTGTATATACGAAGTCAAATGCCCATAAGAAGATTGATAGCCAGCTAAAATCCAAGTTAAGGATAAAAGAGTATAGTCTACCAAAAATAATGTTGTTAATCTCAACCACCACGAACCCTTGCGTACCCTGGCAAATGAAGATGCACGCAAATCTAAAGGCACTTCATTGAATTTACTTGTTGTAATGCTTTGATTACTCATACTTAGAAACACTTGGTGTAGTTAAAATTTGATGGAAATCTATATTAAGACAAATGGGGAATATCACATTTTTCTTTCAAAGAAACCTGGACTTTGTAGCCTACTAATTAACCATTTTCTTCGCACTAACTTGAAATTCTTGATCAAAAGCATCTTCCAGGGTCGGTTTGAGTGCGGTTACTACCCAGATACTTAGCTTTTGTTGCAGGGTAGAATCCAGTTTAGCCTGGAAATTTTGAGCTTTGATGCCAAAAAAAGGATTTTTTGGTGAGTTAACTTAATAGCTGAATAAAATCTCTGACGTAAATAATCAACTAGGCCAGGTAAAAATATTAGGAAGG
>NZ_JAIVFR010001071.1 GCF_020829685.1 Nostoc sp. CHAB 5715
TCTAACCTTACCAAAATCCGCCTAACTTGAACTAATAAACGTTCTGGGTCAGTTTCATTACTAATACTAAATACATAAGCCCGTGATTCTTCTGTTTGCTTCACCAAGTCAATTGTTGCCTGTTCGTCATACCACTTAGCAAACAAGAATTTAACCATTGCATCAACCGCTTCTTGTGGCTGCAAACCCTCATTATCTCTCAGAATAGAGTGACAACCAGAATGCGTATCTCCCAAAACCTCCCGAAACTTATCACGGGATAGGGGCGTGAGTCCTGTTTGAATCCCATCTGGTTCACTAGGATTAAAGATTACAGTATAAAAACTATGCTGTACGGCTTCACGGGCGCTTTCATACTTCTGTGGTATGTTAGCCGGATTTTGGTAAGGATTAGTAAAATCGGAGAAAGGCATGAAGTTATTGCTATGGGAGACAGACTACACAGTAGATAAATGATATGCGATCGCAGGCAATAGAAGCCCAATATTTAGGAAAATAATAAATTTATCACTAATTACAATTTAAAAAAATAATTCATCTATTGTCAAAATCTAGTTTTATCCCGTCATGCTATCCAACAAATGTTCTATCGTCGCATCAGTCAAAAAGATGTAAAAACTGTGATTTATTATGGAGAAGTGATAGAAGAAAATCCTGATGATACACCCTAGCCCAGTTATCTAATATTGGATTTTATAGAAGGTAAGCCGATTCATGTTGTATTTTCCTACGATGAAGCTACAGATACAGGATATGTAGTAATACCAATTTTGTATGAAGTTGCATAGAATTAGAAAGCTAAAACCTTTGCTTGGCAATCCTTTCACCCTTATCCTGTTTCATGCAGCTTCACAATAATTTGGTATAACAGCTTATATTCCTGATATTAATATTTGGTTAGATGGTTTTACAACTAGGAGACAAAGATAATGAAATGCGTAATTTGTCAGCATGGAGAAACTAAACCTGGTTTAGTAACTGTGACATTAGAAAGAGACGAATGTATTATTGTTTTAAAAAAAGTTCCAGCAGAAATTTGTGATAACTGCGGTGAATATTATTTAAGTGATGCAGTTACAGAACAGGTTTTAGAAAAAGCAGAGTCAGCTATTAATAATGGAGCAGAATTGGAGATTCTTAGATATGCAGCTTAGTGTTATTGTTATGCTTTTTTTGCACCAAATTGCTTTTCTCTACAACCACTAAACAGGAACGTGTATTTTTAGTGATAGCTGCGATCGCCATTCGCAAAACGTCTTCCAGAGAAGACATCGCTTTTGAGTTAACATAGACATAAAACAAAGTAATTGTTTATTTTAAATTATGCTATCTCAACCAATTTCAACAGTTTTACCCCAAATACGCGAAAATTTAAAACAACTCTATGGAGAACAATTAGACAAACTAATTTTATTTGGTTCACAAGCCAGAGGAACAGCACAACCAGACTCAGATATTGATATTTTAATTGTATTGAAAGATGTCTTTAACTATTCTCAAGAAAGTGAGAAAATAAGTCAAATTATTGCTGATTTATGTTTAGAATATAACGTTTTAATTAGTTGTGCTTTTGCTACCAGTGAACAACTAGAAAATTATAATAGTGGTTTTTTTCGTAATGTCAGACAAGATGGGTTATTAATATGACCCCTGAACAACAAAGACTCTTAGAAAAAGCGGAGAGAAGTTTGCAAGCAGCAGAAGAACTCAACCAAAAAGGTTTTGCTGAATTTGCAGCATCTCGTGGCTATTACGCGATGTTTTATATTGCTACCGCTTTTTTAGAAGGGGAAGGATTTGCTTACTCTAAACATTCAGCCGTAATTGCTGCTTTTGGAGAAAGATTTGCACGTCCACAACGAGTTCCTCGTGAATTTCATCGTTATTTAATTGATGCAGAAAGAACTCGTTTACGCGGTGACTATGATACTGATCCTAATATTACGCAAGCTGATGCCGATCAGATTATTCAAAGAACTATCGAAATTCTTAATTTTGCCAAAACAAATATTGACTCTCTATCCCCTTGAACAAGGACAAAATGTTGAATGTCAATTTGAATTTGCCGATAGCGTTTAGTCAGAGTTTTGAGACGGCATTTGAAGGGAAGTGTAAAACGAACTTCTGCCATAAATCTAGGCTTCGATATCGTCCCAAAGCTCTGAAACTGGGAAAGTTTGTCCAGCTGCTGCTTGTCGCACAGACTCTTGCAAATCGGCTAATATTTGTGCTTTTGGCTCTTGTTCATCGATCCAAGCTAAACCACTGGCGTTATCAGAATTTATGGAACTTATAAGCTTTTGCCAAAGTTCTACAGGGACGAGTACATCTGTTGTTTCTCCATCTACGTTGGTGACATAACGAAGCCTAGATTTATGG
>NZ_JAIVFR010001072.1 GCF_020829685.1 Nostoc sp. CHAB 5715
AATCTTTCGTAAGCGCTATTGCAGCCTTTGCAAGAATTTGTCCAAGATTGTGCAAATGTGACTTATCTGTGTCCGGCTGAAGTGGTAAATACGCAATACCAGAAAGATATAGTAGCGATAGATATTAAAGTTGCCGATCAGTTATGGACAGTCAAGAGTAAATTACTGATAGCAGCAGATGGGGCGCGATCGCCAATTCGTCAAGCTGCTGGTATCAAAACATCTGGCTGGAAATATTGGCAGTCTTGCATCGTGGCATTTGTCAAACCAGAAAAGCCCCACAACAACACCGCTTACGAAAGATTTTGGTCTAGCGGCCCCTTTGCGATTTTACCTTTACCGGGGAACCGTTGCCGCATTGTCTGGACAGCCCCTCATGAAGAAGCAAAAGCTTTATGTGCTTTAGATGATGAGCAATTTTTAAGAGAACTTACCCGTCGCTATGGCGATCAGATGGGGAAATTGGAATTACTAGGCGATCGCTTTGTATTCCAGGTACAACTCATGCAAAGCGATCGCTATGTTCTCCCCCGACTAGCATTAATTGGTGATGCGGCGCACAATTGCCATCCTGTGGGTGGACAAGGTTTAAATCTGGGGATTCGGGATGCAGCAGCTTTGGCGCAAGTAATCCAAACAGCGCACCAAGCGGGTAAAGATATTGGCGATATTCAAATTCTTAAAGGTTATGAACGCTGGCGCAAGCTAGAAAACCTGACGATTTTAGGTTTCACCGATTTGTTAGATCGGATGTTTTCTAATAACTTCTTACCTGTGGTATTGGTGCGTCGCCTGGGTTTATGGTTTTTGCAGCGAGTACCTGTATTAAAAGTGTTTATGCTGAAGTTGATGATTGGGTTGAAGGGGCGGACTCCAGAATTGGCAAAACGATAAGGCTTAAAGACTACACCACAGCAGCTTGAAAAATCTGCTTTGGGGTGAGATTCAATTCGGGAAAAGTTTGGGAGATAAGGCGATCATTATCTCGAAACTTACTTATCTGATATTCCTCATCAACCAAGTTACACACGGTGATTGTCGGTTGTTTGGGATTGCCGATAAAATTACGTCCACCCAAGGCGGCATAATCGACAATCCAGTATTCCGGGATACCCATCTCTTCGTAATCAGCGTATTTTAAGTAATAATCGTCCCGCCAGTTAGTTGATACAACCTCAATTGCCAAAGGTATTGATGCACCCAAACTAACAGTAGATTCTTTTTTCCATAATTTTTCGTTTTCCAGATTTGCACGGTTTAGCACCAACACATCTGGGAAGTAACCAGAATCTTTTTCAGGAGGTCTAACTATAGCTTGGTTGGGCATGAAGTAGGGCAATCCTAGACGTTCGATTTCAACAGCAATTTTGATACCTAGAAATCCTTTAACTTCTTCGTGTTCCCCTACTGGTTGCGCCATTTCAACAATTTCTCCTTTATGTAGTTCGTAGCGGACTCGTCGAATTTCGGGTAGCCAATCGACAAATTCCTCAAAGGTTACTAGCTTGGGTATGGCTTGAGTCATGGCTTTTGAGAATTACCGACGACAGTATTATCTCTAATCTAGGGGACTGCGGACAGCTTTTTCACCACGATTAAAAACGCGCTTATATAGAAGCGCCGCATTTGTTATTTCGGCGACTCCATTTGTTATTTCGGGGTTCGCATTTGTTACTTCGGCGATCGCATTTGTTATTTCGGGGTTCGCATTTGTTATTTCGGGGTTCGCATTTGTTATTTCGGGGTTCGCATTTGTTATTTCGGGGTTCGCATTTGTTATTTCGGGGTTCGCATTTGTTATTTCGGGGTTCGCATTTGTTACTTCGGCGTTCGCATTTGTTATTTCGGGGTTCGCATTTGTTATTTCGGCGTTCGCATTTGTTATTTCGGCGACTCCATTTGTTATTTCGGCATACGCATAGTAGTATTTTGGAAACGATGCCTACGGTGGCCACTGAGCGGCTGGTGAGCGGCTTGCCCTGAGCGTAGCCGAAGGGAGTCGAACCATGTCGAAGTGCTGGCTACGCCTACGCTGGTTATTCGGCCAAATTTTATTCAATATAATCTTTGATTTGCTTGAAGCTCTCAGGGTATTGAGAACGAATAGTGAAATTGAAAGACAGAGGAAAAAACAATGTCTCCAAAGTTAGCTCAACTAATTCAACAAGCAGAAAATCTTTCAGCAGAGGAACAATTAAAACTAATTGCTCATTTGGCTCAGAAATTGAGTGGGATCACCCAGGTAAATCCAAAACTTCCCCAGCCAGACAGTACTCAAGCGAAGGAGATTCCTGAGAGAGGAAAGTCTATTTGGCAAATTGCAGAAGATTTCGTCAAAGATATCCCTGAAGAAGAACTCAGCAAGCAAATCAAAGATT
>NZ_JAIVFR010001073.1 GCF_020829685.1 Nostoc sp. CHAB 5715
CCTCAGTTCTCATAGAAAACATTTGGGAAATACTGTGGCAACAACACAAAATAGCGAATAGAAAAGTGGATTTAATTACACGTTATCTTTGAATACCACAAGATTTTTGATATTTTCTCCTCCTTGATGGCTAATCAAAAATTTAGGTATTTTTACGATGTGATAGTAGCAATACAAAGAAGAAGTAAAACTTGGCTTTATTAAACCTTATCAGAAAAATAAATCCTGATTAGTAAATTAAATACAATTTGCAGAATTTACTTGCTTGATAATTGTACTAATACCAATTATTAGTGAAGCAGCACGAAATCAAGCTTGGTCAGACTTGGGGCTTGAGCAAATTGTTCGGGAGCAATCTCATAGGGTCAGTGTGGGTAGTCCGCTACTTTTTCTTTCTGACAGTACAGGACAAATAATTAAAAATGGTGCAAATTAAGAGTAGTGTAAATATCAGAAATTATGGACGCTGCTAAACGCCTTGCTACTCTCAATCGCATCCGCAAACTCAGCCGTCTGATGGATACATCTATACGCATCCCTCTAACAGGTTTTCGCATTGGAATAGACCCAATATTGGTTTGGTTCCAGGTGCTGGTGATTTAATCAGTACAGCGTTTTCAGCTTACATCATATTTTTAGCTACCCGTTTTGGCATCCCACGTCAAGATTTAGCCAAAATGATTTTTAATATTGGTTTAGAAACAGTCGTTGGTACTGTGCCTTTAGTGGGTGATTTATTTGATGCTTTCTATAAGTCTAATATTCGCAATTTGGCAATTTTGGAGCAACATTTGACAGTAGTTGAACCAAAACTCAAAGAAGTGTCTGATGAACTTTACTCTGGTAAGTTCAGCCAAGTTTAAGTTGGTCGTCTTAGCATCACTAATCTTGTCACTGCCTTTTGCCTCCTTCAATTTTTGGGCATATTTAGTCATCAAAAGATGACTTTTGTTATTAACAAGTAACTCCGTTTACTTGCCCCTAAATTTATTTATGGTTACTGAGCGTCTTGCCTTGAGCGAAGTCGAAAAGAGCCGAAGTATGGGGATTAAAAATTATTGAATACTTCGACAAACTCAGTACAAGTTTTGAATACTTCGGCTACGCCCTTACTTCGACGCAGCGAGCGTACAAGTCGGCTCCCTTCGACTACGCTCAGGACAAGCCGCTCAGGACAAGCTCAGTACAAGTTTTGAATTTTGAATTCGGAGCGAAGCGACGTGACTGTGCCTTTGCGATTATTTTCCTAAATTCCGCTTCATTTGTTCTAACTCATCCTGAGTTTCCCAGTTACGGAACTTTTCTTCTAAGTCATCAAACCCACCAGAATAACTGCTAGTTGTATTCGACCAGCCGCTGGTTTCAAAACGCTGCTGGGTTTGCGCTTTAGCACGGGCTGTCTGTGCAACGGCAGCTTTAGCTTGCACTTCCTGTCGCCGTTGCTGAATTTTTCGCAGTAGTTCCTGAGATTGGTTAATGCGTTCTTTCAGCCCTTGCATGTGTCCCCAGCGCTGATTTCCTTCGCGCAACAGGGCTGCTTCTCGTTCACCTGCCGCAGTTGCCAAATCCTCTCTGCCAGCGTTTTTGGCTTTTTGAACACGGATATGCCAACGCTGAATTTCTTGAGCGGTGGACAGAATTTCTTCTTGCGATCGCTTCTCTTGTACTTGTAAATCTGCGATCAGCTTTAATGTGCCTTCCTCTTGCTCACGCAGCTGTTCTAGCAGCGCCTCTAACTCCAAATGTGGATTGTTACGCAAGAATTCTTCTAAACGGTTTTCTAGAAACCGACTCAAATCATCAAATAATCCCACTGCTAGAACTCCAGAGATCAGGTGCGTGACTATTTTATTGTAGTAGTCAGGTGGACTTCTGAGTGTAGTTAGATTTCAAAATTGGGAAGAATGTATTTGGTGAAACTACGTAAAACGCTAACCTACAAGATAAGGCTTTAATCAGTATGAGTTCTGATTTTCAACCGCCATCTAAACTAGCTTCTGTCGGAGGAGTAGTTACCGATCTAATAGCGATCTACTGTGCAATGTTCTTACCGTGGATCTACGGAAATTCGGAAGAATTGTACCCACATAAGTCTATTCATCCTTCCATTTAACAACGCCACTCTATGGCAAAAGTCTCTGAACGGACACTGAAACATCTGCAAACGCTAATGGTGTAACTGTTCCTTGCTTAATAGTATATTCTTCAACATACTTACCATTTTGAGGGTTTCTGAACACAATCATTTGTTTAGCAGATAAACTTAAAACCCAATATTCTTGAATCTCGTCCGTCGCATAAATCGCAGCCTTGATCTCCAAGTCCGTGTTTAAGCTTGTGTTGGCAACTTCTACAATCCAGTAGATATCTTTAGGAG
>NZ_JAIVFR010001074.1 GCF_020829685.1 Nostoc sp. CHAB 5715
ATAGTAACAGTATCAACAAAAGCACCTGAGGTGGGAGTAGTTAGCGTATAACCACTCGGTATTACTGTCCGTACTGTGTAAGTACCAGGTAAGAGGTTGTCAAAAGTGTAATAGTATCTGCTCGTACCTAAAGTTGAGGAAGAAGTATCTTTTTTCGTCAGCTGATTGGGTTCGTCCTCATCTAGAACCCCATTATTATTCAGGTCAAGGTAAACAGTAACATTTTCCTTAAATGGTTCGATAGCGTAGCGGTCATCAAACCCAGAGAAAATGTCAATTAATTTATCAAAATCAGTAATTCGTTCAGCATCTGGGTCAATTTTTCTAATTGTGTCAAGAGTTGAGTATAAGCCCACACCAAATGCTGTGACATTACCACCTTTAGCCTTAATATCTGAAACTACTTCAGCAGCAGTAGTTGGGTTCAGAGGCCCGTAACCATCTGACATGAAAATGAGGTTAGGGTCGCCAGGTAAGACATCAAATAAGCTATCAATTGTTTGTAAGGCGGTAGTAAAGTTATTGCTACCATCAGGACGGTAACTTGCTAGAATCTGGCGAATGTCTGCAACTCCATTGCCATCCATGTCTGCATTAGCAGTAGTGTAAATCTGTATTCCTGAAGTTACCGGGTCCATATCCTGGATTACCGCATTAAATTTATGGGGAATGATACCAAATTTAATGTGATCGCCTCCACCTTGGGCAACAACTGCATCTATCATTGCTAGAGCAGCAGCAACTTGGGCATCTAAAACAGTCTTAATATTTGGGTTATTCTCATCACCGTAGAATGGAGCGGCAGTACTGCCAGAAACGTCAATTGCAAAGACAATCGCTGGATTATCGCCCTTGATTAGTTTCGAGTCTAGGAAACCATTGCTGTTAAGGTCATCAAAGACTGCACCTTGGATTTTACCCAAATTGCCGTAGACATCAACTGCAAAGGACTGGATACCTTTACCACCCCGACGGTCTGAGACTTCAACTTGAAAGTTAACTTGGCTACCAGGTGTTACAGAAACTTCCGGGAACCAAATCAATTCGCCCGTCTCATTATCAATTAGTGCTCCTAATGGTGCATCAAGCAGGCGATAAACAAGGGCATCGCCATCTGGATCAACACTCTTGAGTTTGTACTGATAAACTTTATCAGCCAGTCCAAATCGAGTTTCGGGAGCGCTAATAATGACTGGATTACTGTTATCTGGGTCTGGCCAAAGCTTAATATTAAAATCTTGAACTGCACTAGCACCTTTAGTATCTTGTACACCCAACTGAACATTCACAAGTCCAAGGAAATCACCGTTCTTATTGTTCGTTGCCCCCGTGCCTGGTGTAAGTACATCTCGTGCTGTTAATTCTTTGTGGCGAATAACTCTAAAATTATAATCAATTTTCCCAGTAGCGTAACCACCTTGAAGGTAGAGATAGTAATCCCCAGTTTCTGGGATCAGAATTTCTGAGTCATAGCGCTGTTCGCTGTCAAAAAGTTGGTTGTTGCCAGAACCAAACAATTTCCATCGGTAATTCCAGGGGTCGCCGCCTGGGGTACTAGAAGAAATACTATCAAAGTAGAGGCGTTCTCCAGCTTGTGCAGAGAGCTTAAAGACCTGACTTTGCTGGGCGTTATCTAAAGAGCCAACTTTTGGCAAACTGTAATTAATGGACTGTGCTGTATCCAGATCCAAAAGTTGAAAAGAATAATTGTAACTGGCTGCGGCGTCATTAGCAATTACCAAATAGTAAAGACCATTTTGAGTCAAAGTCAATGGTGCGCTATCACCCGACCATTGGAAGTTATTAGACGTGAATATAGTCTTACCATTTGAATCATACAAAGAAGCTCGTACATTAGAGCCAGTCATAGCGTTAAACAATACTTTCTGTCCCTGTACGCCATCAAAGGTATAAACTTTGTCTTGCAGGGCATTTAAATTACCAGAAACAACGCTACCAATTTCCAGATAGTTGAGGTTGGCAGACCTTAAACTTCTGGGCAGTTCTAGTAAGTTAAATTTATAGTCACCAGTAGTGCTGCCATAGTAGCCGAATGTTTGCAGTTTGTAATTACCACTTTGTTCCAAAACAATTGGAGCAGTGTCAAATCTCGCATCATGGTCGCTAAAAACATAAGTACCATCTGGGTTGAGGAGTCTTGCCCGAATTTGCCAATTGTTATAGTCTGGTGTAGCGCCATCAAATATAATTAGTGTGCCAGCATTCGCTGTAAATTCATAGTCAACCACCTGACTAGCATTCAATTGGCCGGTCTGTATAGTTCCCAGTCCCACATTGTTAATAGGGTTGGTAGAGATATCAGTTACTCGGAAGCTGTAATTTACAGAGTTGCTGCTATTGCCAGCAATTGCTA
>NZ_JAIVFR010001075.1 GCF_020829685.1 Nostoc sp. CHAB 5715
AGATTCTGGTGTTTTACTGTACTGAGATGCAATGAATTAAGCAAGTCGATTGCAGCAATGTATTCAATCAATAATCTGACTTACGTTCATTTCAAACTCGAAGCTTGCCGTCCACCCAAACGTTGTTCTGAGGCTGTAGGTAAGACATTGACAGAGATAGTTGCATAAACACCCTGTTTTTGACCACCTATAATCAAACGAATAAAATCTCCTAAACCTTCAACCAATCGAGCATTACGTAAAACACCAGAATCTACTGCTAAAAATCCGATTTCTTGGGCAAGCCCCATCACTGTTTTTCTGGCTTGTTCATCATCTCCTGCAACAAAAACAGAAACTCCATAATCCTTTAGTGGTTCAGGTGCTAATTCAAAAACTTCCTGCGCCATCGTATTAAAAGCTTTTACCACCCGCGCTTGAGGTACATCTTTAGCAAGCTTTTCGGCTAGAGATTCTACTATTGGTGGATAAGCAAATCCTTCAGGAATATCCTGATTATTGCAATCAATAATAATTTTATTGTTGAGAACTTCAGGATGAGAAAGCAACTCTTTTGGCATAATGTTGCGTACTGTCCACAAAATTATATCAGCAAATGCCGCCGCCTGATCATTTGTACCACCTTGCGTTCCGCGTCCTGCGAACTCTGCCGTTGCTTTTCCTTTTTCGGCATCACGAGAGCCAAAAAATACTTCATGCCCCTGCTCTGCCCAGAGAATACCAAGAGAGCGTCCCATGTTTCCAGTGCCAATAATTCCAATCTTCATGAGTTAACCCTCATTTCACCGTAGATTGTGAAAAGATTATAGTTAAAGCAGGTGAAGTAGCCACAAAGCAATTATGACCACCAACTTACCTGTAGCCACAGAAATTATACCAATGGTTTTGCAATTGCAACCTGCGATCGCACTAACCGAAGATCAGTTTTATGAGTTTTGTCAGCTAAACCGTGATTTTCGTATTGAACGCAATGCTGCTGGAGAATTAGTGATTATGTCCCCTACTGGTTCCGAAACTGATGAACGCAACTTTAACTTAGTTGGGCAGTTATGGGTATGGACAAAGCAAGATGGTACAGGTGTAGGCTTTGGTTCCAGTGGTGGGTTTACTTTACCTAATGGTGCGGTGCGATCGCCAGATGCGGCATGGATAAAACGCGATCGCTGGGAAGCGATACCACCAGAACTGCGAAAGAAATTTGCACCGATTTGTCCTGAGTTTGTGATTGAATTGCGTTCCCAGAGCGATCGCTTGCAAATTTTGCAAGACAAGATGCAAGAGTATATTGATAATGGCACGCAACTGGGTTGGTTAATTGATAGAAAACAACGCCGAGTTTTTATTTATCGTCCTAATATTGCGGTTGAGGTATTAGATAATCCTAAAACCCTTTACGGTGAACCTTTACTACCTGGGTTTGTTTTGGATTTAAGTCAGGTTTGGTAGTTCAAATCTTGCACCAGACAATTAATATTCGTGCTAGAAATATTTCACATTTACGGACAAAATTAAATATATGAACACAACACCCTCTAAAAGAGAAGCAGATGAAATACTCAAGTGGTTGAATCGTAACCGCCAGATGTTATTAGATTTATATAAAAATCAATATATCGCTTACAATGCAAATGGAATAATTGCTCATAGCGAAAACTTACGCGAAGTTTTAGCATTAGCTAATGCTGCAAAACAGCCTTTTTTAATTTACCTTGTTCCCCGTTACACTGTTTCTTTTTATTTTACCAATTCGCTTTTGCCCCAGACGAAATTTAAGGTTAGCTCCATCCAAAACGTTTCTTAACATCTGCAACGTTTATTACTGCTGCAACTAACTTGTAGCAAAATTCTTTTTCTTGTCCTAAAGGTTGAAAAGGTTCACCTAAACTAATAGTTAGTGTAAATTGATCAGGTTCAAAATCTTCCAATTCTAGTTCTTCTATAACTTCTTCACAAGAATATATTCCTTCTTTAAAATACTTGAGTTTATCTATCCAGATAGGATCTGTAATTGGTAAATCATATAAATGTTCACCTAAGAAGAAAAGAGAACGGAATTTTTTTTCATTTGGATAATTACCCTTACTATTAATTTGCCATTGGAGTTGATTTGGCTTTACCAATGCTAATGAAGACGGAAGCGGTGATTTTTTCAGTTCCTCATAGCTTACTTCTTTATCTAAACTGCCTAACAGTTCGGCACAAGAAGATTGCTTTTTAATTTCTGGATTTAGAAACTGTCGAGCTTGATTCAATGTAGGATTTCCTAAATTTTCCCATAATTGATTATGCTTGATGAGCCAATTTTCGGGTTGGTGGCATCTCGGCTCAGGTTTAATACATGGAACTCTTATAATGTCAAATATTTGAGGTTC
>NZ_JAIVFR010001077.1 GCF_020829685.1 Nostoc sp. CHAB 5715
CCATTAAGTTTTAAAAAGCTTGCTCACAAAGGATTTTGGATAAAGCACCCAAGCTTGATTTGTCCCCTTTTCCTGCACCCTCTTGACAAATGTGCAATTATCTTAGCCTCTCACTGATGATTTGCTGCACAGCTAGCATGGTAATATCATCAAACTGTGGTGCCTGATCAATGTGATTGAACAAATTAGTTTTGATGCGCTCCAGTAAGTCAGATGGTGAAGAAACAGGCTGCTCAAGCAGGGATAGCAGTCGTTTAAGAGTAAAAAACTCACCTTTAGGGGCACGAGCTTCTGTTACCCCGTCGGTATAGCCAATTAAAATGTCACCCTGTTCTAGTTGAACCTGGTGTATTTTAAACTTCGCATCCGTCATCATTCCCACAGCTGGCCCGGTAGATTTAAGACTCTCCTTTACTCCTTGGGAGTTGATAATAAAGAGAGGTTCATGTCCAGCATTAATGTAGGTCAGCGAGTTTGTTAAGGGATGCAGCACTCCAAAAAAGAGCGTGGCAAACATACCCATCTGAGCATGATTTTGGGTAATGTAGTTGTTTGTAAGTTCCACAGCTTTGAGTGCATTAATTTGGTCTAAACAGGGTGTAGAAAGTGTCTCAATTTCACAACAAAATAATTCGTCGTTGCTAACTATAGACAATCCGTATAAGCTAGTTTGTCCAGAAAAAACTCGGATTAAGCTGCGGAACAAAGCCATAAATAATGCAGCACCCACACCCTTATCGCAAACATCAGCAATCACCAACCCCAAGTAGTCACCCGGAAGCATGAAAACGTCATAGAAGTCACCGGCTACCTGACGAGCCGGATAGAAACACGTTGCAATCTGCAAATTGGGTAATTTTGGTATTTCAGTAGGGAGAAAATCTATCTGAATCTGCCTGCCTTTTTCTAGTTCATCGTCAAGCGCTTTTTTAGCTTTGGTAAGTTGATTGGTTTGCTGATTTATCAGACGTGTTGCTAGTTTATGAATTTGAGCTTGAGCTACTAATAATTGATGTATATCTAACAACTTATAAACTTCATGCTCAAATTTTACTACTAGGGGTTCAGTAAGTAACTCTGGAGGTCTTTGTAAACACCGACTAGCTGCTTTGACAATTAACGTATCGTTAGGAAAAACCAATACATCAGTTTCAATATAAGCGTATAAACGACTCAAAGGTGCGCTGAAAAACAGTTCTCTTGCGTAGGGACGGCTAATAATTTTTAAGAATCGTTGCCGCGAAATTTTCCCCTTAAACTTACCTTGGTCTGTCAAAATTGCTCCTGGGAGCAACGGATTTTTTTCAAAAGCTTTAGCTAGGTCTTCCCCTAGACAAGAGAGTTCTATTTGGAAATCATAAAGCAACATCTCTTCAAGAGTTGACTCCAATTTCAGGTTCTCAAGTGATTCCCTAGAAGCTTCCTGCTTAAAGTTAGACTCTGGAATATCTTGGCTCTTGGCGAGGGTTAGTTGGGCGTTGCTAGTAACCTCTATCGGCAGACTATTAATATTTAATAACTCATCGATCAGTAGGGATGATTGATCCTGTAAACTTTCAAATTGGTCATCAGACACTGGTACGGTAGAAGTGTACAAATCTCCAGAACCGCTGATAGATTCAACACAAGCTTCTACTTGAGGTAAGTCTACTAGCTTTTTGGCGTTGGCGTAGCCCGTCGTAGACATCGCTTCGTACTCTGCTTTTGACATTGGGGTCATCCTAGAAGCTCCTTTTGTCTATTTCTATTTAAAAATCGTCAGTTTCTTCTCGGTTCATAGCTTGATATCGTCTGGTGTCAGCCAAGTTATATTTGCCTCCTAATGTAGTCCTGTTTAACTTGACGACTACCGCTTTTAGTATAAAGTATGATTCTTTACAAAGAATCTAGCTAACGCCCTACTAA
Source organism: Nostoc sp. CHAB 5715 (assembly GCF_020829685.1). Classification (GTDB taxonomy): domain Bacteria; phylum Cyanobacteriota; class Cyanobacteriia; order Cyanobacteriales; family Nostocaceae; genus Nostoc. The sequence continues at coordinate 1,906 of NZ_JAIVFR010001077.1, forward strand.
ATTTTATAAATATATTTTACTAATACGCAATTTGTATAAAATACTGCAATTGTTGAGTTTAAAATATGTTGATTTTTTGATATTACAGCAGTTTTCATGTATTTGAACCACATCTGTCGTAAGGGCACAGCATTGCTGTGCCCCTACCACGTGGTCTATTTACCTGAAAATAGCTGTAACATCCTTATAGGACTCCTCCAAAGATTTTTGAAAACATACTAAGACTGAAAAGCCCGTTTTATCAGGGTTTTATCTGAAATCTTGTTCAAAAATCAGATATGAGTCCTATATTGTTACTGTTAAACCTTGAAACTGATAGAAAGCAGGATTTTTAATAAATAAAAGCGATTAGCGGTTAGCGAGCTTGCGATTAGTTTTAAACAAGCCGCCCAATATGAGCGGGGTATTAACCTCCCCAAGATTAATTTTTCGCCCACGAGGGGCGAGGCATGTACCGGGTTA
>NZ_JAIVFR010001078.1 GCF_020829685.1 Nostoc sp. CHAB 5715
AACTGGAGTTCTTGAAATCTATTAATTGTGAAGATGTACAGGGCTATTTATTCTACCGCCCACTTTCTGCCCAGAAAGCAACTGAAATCCTCGAAAGTAAACGACTAACGCTCTAGTACCGCAAGGCGGAAGTCACGCATTCACGCATTCAAAAGTTTTGTATATCAAGGCTTTTGCAAGTTTTAAAATGGTAGCTTGATTTCCGCCGCGCTGTACTTTTAGCATAGGATGCGATTAATTGTTACAGTCGATCAATTATCTTGGCATTTTCTGGCAACTTGGCGTCTCGTTGACCAGCAGCACGCGCCCTAGCAGTGAACAAACCAATGGGAGTATTTAATAAATCTACAAGGGTGGCTTTACCCGCAATCGCCTTTTTCATATCCCTTGGTATTTCCTTGACTAACCAACGTGCCAAACGATAGCCGCATTCTTTGAGTGTAATATCTCGCATCAAATCTACACCGTGTAGTTCGTGTAGATAGCGATTTGACCGTCCATAGCGCCGCCATTGACTTTGCAGTTCTTGAAGTGTGGCGCGGTGGCGGTGCCCAACGATCGCATCCGGGGCAAATTCCAAACGCCCGATGTTTTCCCCCAAAATCCGCCAGCAAATATCGGCATCGCCACCAGTGGTAAGATAGGGACGAAATAAACCCGCTTTTTCTAAGGCAATGCGTCGAATCGCTAAATTAGCCGTTTGACCATAGGGACGAAAGGAATGGTTAAGGGTATGCTTTTGCGACAAAGTTTCTTGACGATCTGCGTGCTGTTCTAGCAGAGTTGTGCCTGGTAGTGCCAAAATTTCACCAGCGACAATTACCACTTCTGTGTTGACAAAAGGCGGAATTAATGCATCTAACCATTGCGGTTGTGGACGGCAATCTGCATCGGTAAAAACTATAATTTCACCCGTAGCGGCGCGAATCCCAGCATTACGAGCAGCATAAGAGCTTTGAATTTGGTTTTCGCTCAATGGGCGAATTGTGATTGGGCAATTTTCGGCAGATGTTTTGAGGATGGTGAGAGTGCGATCGCTACTATTATTGTCTACCAACAAGTACTCTACCCGGTCTTTCGGGTAAGTTTGAAACAACAAACAATTGATTAACTCTGGTAAATCCGCCTCACCGTTATAAATAGGAACAACCACCGACACCATTGGTAAAAAACTGGTGGCGGTGGTTGCATCAACTGGCTGATAATTCATAAATCTAAGATTTTGGTTTGGTATTAGTAACTAGTATTCCCAATCCAAAATCCTAGAAGGGTATATCAAGCAGTTTTCATAACTCCAAAAATCTGGATTTGGGAATACTACTATATAAACACCTGGAAACAAATCACTCACCTAAAATTTCAGTTTATCAGCGCGGCTCATAGGTCGAGTGGGCTGATTTGCTGGCGGTTGGGCAAAGTTGTTATTTGATAAAATTGCGATCGCACGGGCATATTGTGGATCGCTCTTAGTTCCGATTAAATCTGGATTAGAAGCCAATTGCCGCTCTTGTGCCTCTGTCAAGTCTAGCTTGATATCTGGAGCAATCCCTTTATGGTTAATATCCGTTCCCGCTGGGGTGTAGTAATGGGCTATGGTGACAGCCAAGCCGGAACCATCTGCGAGTTCATGAACTGACTGCACTAAAGCTTTACCAAAGGTTTGACCACCTACGACTACCGCCCGCTTATTATCCTTGAGTGCCCCTGCAAGGATTTCGCTAGCACTAGCTGAATTACCATCCACTAACACCGCCAAAGGACGATTTGTTAAAGCAGTGCGATTGGCTTTAGTTTCTTCAGTGCCGCCCACACGGTCTACTGTCTTGACAATTCCGCCCTCATTATACCACATCCGGGCAATTTCAATGCTTGCCTGTAACAGCCCGCCAGGATTTCCCCGCAAATCCAAGACATAAGAATCAACTTTCTTAGTGTTCAAATCGCGGATGGCTCGTTGCATTTGGTCTGCGGCGTGAGCGCTAAATTCCCGCAAACGGATATAGCCAACGCGGCGATTTCCTTCTTGCTTGAGGGTATAACGTACCGTTGGCACTTCAATACTTGCCCTTGTCAACTTCAAATCAAAGGCATTTTGCCCCGCCCGTCCCAGCTTTAGCTTGATGGGAGTACCCGCTTTGCCACGAATTAGCTTAGAAGCTTCATCCACCTTCATTTTGAGAGTGGGTTTGCCGTCAATTGCCAAAATTTCATCGCCTGCTTTGATCCCAGCTTTCAGTGCTGGAGAATTTTCTATGGCTTCGACAACAGTGAGGCGCTGAGTTTTTTCGTTCACTTCCATCCGAATGCCAATACCAGAAACTTCCCCAGATGTTTGGCTAGTCAGGGCTTCAAACTGTTTGGGGT
>NZ_JAIVFR010000107.1 GCF_020829685.1 Nostoc sp. CHAB 5715
ACTTTATACCACGTTTCTTGAGTTTGGCTGCATTCAAGTTAGCCCCAGAAAGGTTGGCTCCATTCAAGTTAGCCCGTGAGAGGTTTGCACCAATCAAACCCGTCATCTGCAAGTTGGCTTTACCTAATTTTGCTCCTTGCAAGTTAGCTAAAAATAGCTTTGCCCCAGAGAGGTTGGCGATTTTTAAGGTAGCTTGTTGTAAGTTAGCTTTATAGAGGTTTGCTCCTTGCAAATTAGCTACACGCAGACTTGCTCCACAGAGGTTGGCTGAACGCATGTTTACCCCACAGAGATTAGCGCGGTTGAGATTAGCCCAACAGAGGTTTGCTCCACAAAGGCTAGCTTTTAGTAATTTGGTTTCATAGAGAATAGACCTAACGAGTTTAGCGCCGTTCAGGTCAGCCTCACTCAAATCCGCTCCGCGCAGGTCAGCCCCACTCAGGTCAGAACCACGTAAGTCTGCTTGTTGCAGATTAACTCCTAGCAGGTCTGCCCTTCTAATGTCGATATTCCGTAAATCAAGTTTTTGATTTTTTGGGTCTTCGAGTAAATTACGTCTGCCGATGACAGTTAAAGCTGCTTGAATATCAGTGCGGATTGTTGGCAATTCTTCATGGAGGTTTTGCTCCAACTCCTGTGTCGGACGCGACCCACCTCTGTGCCTACCTGAATAAGCTGCTCCTTGATATTCCGGGTTTTGTTGCTCTACCCTCACCTGCACAATAGGTGCATTCTCTCGCACAAAGGCAGTCAGAATTTCCATAATTGTCCAGTGTTCTTTAGAAAAATCCTGAGCAACTCTTTCTAATGCATAAATTGCACCTGTCCGGGTTTCAACTTTTTCATGACCAAGCTGGGCAATTGCCCCCATAAAGCGCTCTGAAATCAATCTGTCTTGATTAACTTTTGCATTTTGAATGCCAATTTCCAGGTTTTTCTCAGCTGCGATCGCATTTTTCTGCATCGCTTGGGCCCGCTTTGCTGCATAATAAGTATTAAACATTACTGCCGATGCGAGAAAAACTATTGCAGTAGTTGTTAATGCTTGGTTTCTATACTGAATTTTTTCCTGAATTGACAATTCTTTAATACTGGACAACGCGAAAAAAATTACAGTCAATGAGAAGCCAAATACAACTGTTATAGTTATTAACCAATTCAAAAGAGCGTCTGTCTTTTTAGAAGACATGGTAACGATTTTCCTTACAACCTAGAATTATTACTTAGATATTGAGGAAAAATAGTATAGCATTTAGCAGAAAATTATTATAGGTGTCAAGACACTCATTTAACTAGGTAATGACATCGAATATACTATAGCGTTTCTCGTTTGCATGAAGTACATTTTTAAACCTCACCCCCAACCCAATACTGCGTAGGTTTTGCCTAAAAAATCACTCTGGTGTAGGTTGGGGAGCCACTGCGTTGGGCGGGTTTCCCGACTTGAAGCAAGTGGCGTTTGAGGAACGAAACCCAACATTTTCAGGGCTTTTTACTTTTGACTTCCGCCTTGCAAGACTAGTGTTTTACTCAGAGAATTTGGCTTCTCTGAGGTTTGCCCCATCGAGTATGGCATCATTGAGAACTGCTCCATGCAGTTCAGCTAGATATAAGCTTGCATAATATAGGTTAGCTCCTTCTAGGTTAGCTCCTTTTAAACTAGCAGCACTGAGGATTGCTCCTTCTAGGTTAGCTAAATATAAGTTAGTACCTTCTAGATTAGCTGCACTGAGAATTGCTCCCGCGAGATTAGCTTCTGTGAGGTTAGCTTCAGCAACATTAGCTTGATAGAGATTTGTCCGTTCTAGGTTCGCCCTATTCAGATTTGCTCCTCTTATGTCCGTGTGACTCAAATCAAGTTGCTCATTTTTTGGGTCTTTGTTTACATCTCTTCTAGCAATAACGGTAAGGGCTGCTTGAATATCTACACGAACTTTTGTTGACAGGTTGCTCGTTACTTTCTCTTGGGGCATGTAAGGAGCATTTTCTCGTACAAAAGTAGTAAGAATGTCCATAATTCTCCAGTGGTACTGGGGATAATTATGGGCAATTTGTTCTAAATCATTAATTACAGCTAGACTGGTTTCTATTGTCTTATTCCCTAGTTGTTCAATTGCTATTCTTAAACTTTCTTTTGGCAATTGATGCTTAGTTTGGTTAACTTTTACCGGAAAAGCATGTATCCTCAGACATATTTTTGATAACTGACTGTTATTTGTTGGTAAAATATTTTTTATGGACTGAAAAGCATTAATAATTACTGTCAACATTTTTAAGTGATAAAATGAGGTTTAAAAAATTACTTATACTTACTACTCTTCATTCTTCACTATCAATTAACCCTGAGCATGATGATTTTGATTGATGCCTGTGATCCAGCATCTATAAATCATTTATGAAAAACTATTAATTATAAAGGATAGCCTTCTTTTTCCAGATCCGCTAGGCAACAAAAAAATCTTACAACTCAAATAGTATTATTATTAACTACTTCAATGCAGCAAAAATTACAGCCTATAGTTAAAGACTTAGTGCTAATTGGTGGCGGTCACAGCCATGCAATTGCCCTGAAAATGTTTGGGAGAAAGCCTTTACCTGGTGTCCGTTTGACGTTGATTACCGCAGCCAAAAATACAGCCTACTCTGGAATGTTACCAGGACATATTGCCGGATTTTACAGCCACGATGAATGTCATATTGATTTGCGACCTTTAGCGAACTTTGCTCAAGCACAGTTGTATATTGACAGAGTAGTTGCCCTAGACTTAGAAAATCACAAAGTTATTTGTGCTAACGGACTTGTGGTAGATTTTGATGTCCTGTCTATTGATATTGGCAGCACTCCGGCCACAGTGTCTGTATCAGGTGCAGCAGAATATGCGATCGCAGCTAAACCAGTATCGCAGTTATTGGAGCATTGGTATGAACTAATTGAAGCTGTAAATAAAAATCCTCATGAAGCAATTAGGATTGCGATCGTCGGTGGAGGCGCTGGCGGTGTAGAATTGGCGCTGTCGATGCAATCTCATTTACATCGCATTTTACGTCAAACTCAACAACCTATTCAAAATCTGGAAGTTCATTTATTCCAGCGTGGCACAGAACTGATGCCCAATTACCATTCATCAGTACGCCATCAAATTCAGCAAATTTTAACTGCGCGAGGTATTAAGCTACATCTTGGGGAAACTGTGTGTAAACTTGCACCTACACCACACAGGGAAACTAAAGAAATATTTGAGATTAGATGCGAATCTGGTTTGACAGTAGAGTGTAATAAAATTTTTTGGGTAACACAAGCATCAGCACCCGCATGGTTAAAAACCGCAGGACTAGGAACTGATGAGCAAGGTTTTATTTTGGTAGAAGATACATTGCAATCTCAAACGCACCCGCAGATATTTGCTGCTGGTGATATTGCCACAATTGTAAATCATCCGCGTCCGAAAGCTGGGGTATTTGCTGTTAGGCAAGGTAAGCCTTTATTTGAGAATTTGCAGCGAATTTTATTAGGTAAGTCGCTCAAACCCTATAGACCACAAAAAGAATACTTGAGTTTAATTGGTACAGGGGACGGACGAGCAATGGCAACACGAGGTCTCATCACTTTACCACCTCATAAACTTTTGTGGCATTACAAAGATTGGATTGACCGCCGCTTTATGGAACGTTTTCGCTTTGAAAAAATGAGTGATATTATGTCCGCTTAATCACTTATTAAACCCGGAGAACCCCACCCCACCAAAGCTATGCTTTGTCTCCCCTCCCCGCAGGCTAAGGTATACACACAAGTCAATTACCCCCCTTAATCCCCCCGATATATTGGGGGGAAACAAGAATCTGTTTCAATCTTTCAGTCGTGGAAGTAACGTTGACACAATCCCTGGTACAGGATTAGGACTAGCGATCGCTAAAGCTTGCGTAGAGTTACATGGTGGCGATATTACTTTGTCTAGTCAAGTAGGGCAAGGAACTAAAGTTACAGTCAGCTTACCGAAGATATTCCCAACGGCTCAACTATTCCCATCATCAACTTGACTTGTGGCAATTTGGTTATCAGTTATCAATTAATCTCTATAGTTCTAAATCTCATAGTCAAATATAGTCAGACCTTTGCAATTTAGATTTAAGCAACTCTACTTTCAGCATGAACACGCTTAAATAGTGGAGTTAAACGCCAGAGGATGTACTACCAAACATCTCCTATGTTGTTATATCTTGCACCTGCCTATCCCGCCTGAGAATAAATTCTCTTTTCTTATAGCCCAAGTCCACTAAGCGTAGACTACAACCCTTACTTAGTCTTCTTTAGAAGACTTTAGCTATAAGCCTCAGAATTCATTCTGAGGCGTTCGTGGGGACTGGTGCAAGTTCTGAGTTATGCGATCGCAAATTCTGAATCTTTCCGCAGTTCTTCAGACCGGAATCCTAACACAATCCGATCTTTTGGGATACCTGCCTTCACTAATTCCGTTGCTACCCCCTCTTCAGTACCATCACGTTGAATCCAAATTTTGCCATCAATAATATCAATGTGAATCAGACAGCCGTGAACGCGGCGAGTCACAGTAGGAGATAAATCATACGCTGGTTCTCTTCCCAAAATCATCAACAAGTAACGGTCTTGTTCGCTGTCGAAAACTGTTTCAAATTGAATATTGCCAATGCTGAAAGGGATTGTTGTATGCTCAATCAGAATATTCCGAATTAATTGCCTGTACTGCTCCAAGGTATCCATCTGAAAATAACCTCTTGCTCTAGCTGAAATACAACGATATGGATTTTGTAATCCTCTATCAAAAGTTTAGCAATTGGTTCATCAAAGATATCGGCGTATACTTCGTCACGAACAGCGAGATAGAGGACGTTTTTGACGTTCTCGTGGTAGCGGTCTTTAGAGGTTGTTTGAAAAGTATTATTGCTAACATCTAAGCCTCGGAAACCTAACCCCCCGAGCAAGCCTTCCCTACAAGGGAATGGGGGTTTCAAAGCCTCTCTCCGCTTGGAGGAAAGGTTTGGAAAGGGGTTTATAGTATACTTTACGACTTTTCAAACATCCTCTTAACTGGCATACATTACTCGAATATCTAACACACCAAAACCCTCCACTAAATAGACTCAGCACTCTCGAATTTTGCTACTTCCAGCATCGCTAGAAAAATTTTATCAAGAATAACAAGGTGAATTTTCGAGTAGTTTACCAAATTGCTGGTGATTGAGTTGGCTAGGCAACAGCAAATTCTGAATCTTTCCGCAGTTCTTCAGATCGAAACCCTAACACAATCCGATTCTTTGGGATACCTGCCTTTACTAATTCTGTTGCTACCCCCTCTTCAGTGCCATCACGTTGAATCCAAATTTTGCCATCAATAATATCAATGTGAATCAGACAGCCGTGAACGCGGCGTGTTGCAGTTGGAGAGAGTTCTGGCACTGGTTCTCGACCAAGAATCATCACCAAATATCGATCCTGTTCTTTATCAAAAATAGTTTCATGCTGAATATCACCGTAAGAGTAAGGAATTTTCGTGTGTTCAGTAATAATGCTGCAAATTATCTGTCTGTATTGTTCCAGAGTATCCATCGGACTATAACCTCCCGCTTTGGATTGAAAACGATGAGAGGAATTTTGTAATCTTCCAATATAAGTTTACCAAGCGGTTCTTCCTCAAAAATGTCAGTAAAAATATCCTCATGAACAGCAATATACAAAACCCTATCTGGATAATTGCGGGACATTACAGCAAGGTAAGTAAAGTACTGACCAATTGCCTGTTCGAGGTCTGCCACTTCCGATTCACCACTGAAGGTCTTGATTTCAACAGCAATTTTCTGCGTTCCTTTTTCTGCTATGAGTAACTTTTCGGCTGCCAAATCCACGTAAAGATCCTTTTTCCCCCACTTTAGATGAAAGGGATCGTCGGTAATCGTCCAGGCATCTTTGATTAGCGCATTTTTCAAGTTCTCGTGGTAGCGGTCTCTAGCTGGCATAAATTACTCGAATTACGAACTTGTACTGAGCGAAGCCGAAGTATTACGAATTAGTCCCCTCGACTTTTGCCACTTCCAGCATTGTCTTTAAAACTGAATCTGGATTCAGACTAATTGAGTCAATTCCTTGTTCAACCAAAAACTGGGCAAATTCTGGATAGTCGCTGGGTGCTTGTCCACAAATGCCGATTTTGCGATCGCATTTTTTCGCCGCTTCTATGGCCATTTTTACCATTCGTTTCACAGCTAGACTGCGTTCATCAAACAATCTCGCTACCAACGCCGAATCCCTATCTATCCCCAATGTCAGCTGAGTTAAATCATTAGAACCAATGGAGAAGCCATCAAATACGTCAGCAAATTCCTCAGCCAGAATAACATTACTGGGCAACTCACACATCACATAAACCTGCAAGTCGTTAACACCTTGCTTTAAACCGTTTTTTGCCATCTCTGCTAAAACCAACCGCCCTTCATCGGGAGTGCGACAAAACGGAATCATCGGAATAACATTCGTCAAACCCATTTCTTCCCGTACCCGCTTGATAGCATGACATTCTAGAGCAAAAGCTTCCCTGTAGCCTTCATCATAGTAACGCGCCGCCCCCCGCCAACCCAGCATTGGGTTTTCTTCATGGGGTTCAAACTGTCGCCCACCTAACAAATTGGCATATTCATTACTTTTGAAATCTGACATTCGCACAATTACTGGTTTGGGATAAAATGCCGCTGCAATTCTACCTATGCCTTGGGCTAATTTATCTACAAAATATTGGGGTTTTTCATCGTAAAGTGCAGTAATTTCAGCAATTTTAGCTTTGACAAATTCATCTTTTAACAAGTCATAGTGAATTAATGCCATTGGATGAATTTGAATTTGGTTAGCGATGATAAATTCTGTCCGTGCTAAACCGACTCCATCGTTGGGAATTGCAGATAAACTCAATGCTTCTTGGGGATTACCCACATTCATTAAAATTTGAGTGCGGGTGCGGGGTAAGTTCTCTAAAGGAACTTCTTCCACTTCAAAAGGTAATAAGCCTGCATAAACTTTTCCCTCTTCCCCTTCAGCACAAGAAATTGTTACCTCTTGACCGGGTTTTAAAATTTCTGTAGCATTGCCGCATCCCACGATCGCAGGTACACCCAATTCTCGCGCAATAATTGCTGCATGGCATGTCCTACCACCAGAATTGGTGACAATTGCACTTGCGCGTTTCATAATTGGTTCCCAATCCGGGTCAGTTCTCTCTGTCACCAAAACTTCCCCAACTTGGAACTGGTCGAGTTTCTGAACATCTAAAATTAGCCGTGCTTTCCCTTGACTAATCGCTTCCCCAATCGCCCGTCCCGTAACAAGAGGGATTGGCGAGTCGTCGGTAGAGACGCGATTAATCGCGTCTATACTGGGGAGTGGAGATTGGAAAGTTTTTTCCCCATTCCCTATTCCCCATTCCCTATTCCCCAATAACAACCGATAACTCCGCAACACATTTCCCGTCTTCTGCGACTGCACGGTTTCAGGACGTGCTTGCACAATAAAAAGTTGGTTAGTAATTCCATCTTTTGCCCACTCGATATCCATTGGAGTGGAAATACCGTGGATTTGGGAATAATGGTCTTCAATTAAACACGCCCAAGTTCCTAGTTGTAAAATCTCTTCATCACTCAGGGCAAATTTACCTCTTTCGCTGGGCAAAACAGACACATTTTTTGTAAATTTGGAGCCATCATCATAGATCATTTTCAGCTCTTTGCTGCCCAATTTTTTATCGATAATTGGGCGAAAACCAGCTTTTAAAGTTGGTTTAAAAACATAGTATTCATCGGGATTTACAGACCCTTGAACAACATTTTCACCTAAACCGTAGGCGGCTGTAATCAGTGCAGCATCCTTAAACCCGGTTTCTGTATCAATGGAGAACATCACCCCAGAGGTTGCTAAGTCAGAGCGCACCATTTTTTGCACACCCACAGCCAGAGCAATGCTAAAGTGGTCAAATCCCTTGGTGTGGCGATAAGAAATGGCGCGATCGGTAAATATGGAAGCAAAGCATTTATGACAAGCTGCTAAAACTCCTTCAGCGCCGACAACGTTGAGGTAAGTTTCCTGCTGTCCAGCAAAACTAGCATCTGGAAGGTCTTCGGCAGTGGCGCTAGAACGGACTGCAACATCTGTCTCTGCATTGTATTGTTCACACAAGCTCTGGTAAGCTTTCGCGATCGCCTCTCGCAATTCTACAGGAAATGGGGTGTGGATTAATAGCGATCGCGCTTTTTTCCCCCGTTCTCGTAAGTTTTTGACATCCTCAACATCTAAGTCAGCAAAGAGTTTGCGTAGCTTTGCTTCTAAACCTGCTGATTGAATAAAATAACGATAAGCGTAAGCCGTGGTGGCGAATCCTGTGGGAACGTTAATACCTTTGGGCGTTAGCTGTTGAATCATTTCGCCCAGTGAAGCATTTTTACCACCAACTACGGGGATATCAGCAATACCAACTTCATCAAACCACAAGATGAGCGATCGCTCTTGGGAAGATTGAGATAATGTGTTTTTAGATACTGTAGTCATAATTACCTTTTAAGTTTATACTCAGTTTGTCAGTGTGTAACCGCTAGTATATTTTTCCTATATTCAATTTTATATTTTGCAGCCACTGGGTGATTTTAGATTGTGTAATTAAATACCATATAGTCCAGAAATAACAATTATTCGGGATAATGGCTCTTTCGTAATATCGGATACAATGCATAATATAGTTTGCGTGCAATGAATGCTACATGACCTTTTGACAGAAGGTATTGGCCATAACTATGGGTTGTTTCAACTCCAAAGCCCATGCGCTGGAGTTCACTTTCAACTAGTACTACCCAGCCCTCTCCTTCAGTGAAGCCCTTATACCAATTCACAATTCGCAATTCACAATTAAAAAACTTAGAGATAGCTAGCCTTTCAGGGTTTACATCTGTTTCATAATTTTAGTGAATTGGTATTACTTGTGCTTCCTTGTGCGACTTGTCCTGTCGTTGCAATGTCGAATATGAATACACTCCCAGGAGTTACAGCAGTTTTCATGTATTTGAACCACATCTGTCGTAAGGGCACAGCATTGCTCATTGGTGTCAACTTAAGCTATAAATAGCTTAACTGTTGGCTTCCACGCCCGCCTAGAACTAAAGTTCAAGGCTAATAGCTAAAGTCTACTGAAGTAGACTAAAGATTTTTGGCTATATTTAGTCATCTAAAGATGACTTTCGCTATTAGCAAGGAACTTCAGTTCCTTGCGGGACATGGCTTTTACGTTAAGTTGACACGTATGACCATTGCTGTGCCCCTACCACGTGGTCTATTTACCTGAAAATAGCTGTAAGGTATTATATATGCGGTGGAATTGAACAAGAATTTGGCGATCGTTGTCTGAATCAAAAGGTAGCTGAGGCATTCACCAATCGATACTTATTGCCTCTTCACAGCAATCGTATAACTAGGTAAATGTGAGGCATCTGTTTGAGTTTTCACAAGTCGCAAGTCATTATCTATATATAAATGCTTAAACACTTGAGAAGTTACTAAGGATGTTTTTTGAAATCCATTAACATGATTTATCTCTATATTTTCTAATTTTAGAGTTTTAGGTAAAAGCCCTTTCGAGGTGTTCAGTTTGACTTTATTGTTAACTACATGAGTAAACCAGTTGTAGACTGATTCTAAAGTTAGAGGAATTTCTCTATTTGTAAAAGCCTGAAATCTATCAATATTTTGAAGATACCATTTACCATTTTGAACTCCATATTTTTGGATCAACATGAAATCATAAGCTGGTAATCTTGATTGAAAATTCTGGGATAAAGACTGCTCTTTTCCCATTATATAGCGAGCTATACTGGCACAGTAACCATCATGCTGGAAAATTTGGAAGGACTGCTCTTGTATTCTTTGCGGTAAACTTTCATGAAACGATATTGTAGACCAGATTGGTGTCCAAACACCCACTAAAAGCCGTAGTTGCTCTGTAACACTGAAAACAGGATTTTGTTGGCTCAATTTGATAAAATAGGGAAGCAATTCAGTTTTATAAAATTTTATTTCGTCATTTAAAGCTTCTGGATTTCGACCTTGAACTCGTGCCAAAATTTCATTTTTAAATTTTAGTTTTTTTGGAGCACTTAATTGATTTTTCAGTAAGAGGTCGAACATTACCATTTACCTTTTTCTCATTTTTTTAGATGACTTGGTTGGTAAGTATTAAAAACTGCTGAGTTTAGCGCTCATAAAGGTATAATTTATTCTTGCATCTGGAATATCATGCCTGCATAATTACTTATAATAAAAGAACTCTACCCCTGATGTATTAGAAATCTAGTTCCCTCCTCAATACATCGGGGAGCCACTGCGTTGGGCGGCTCTGCCGACAGCCAAGCAAGTGGCGTGAGGGTTAGGGAGGGGTAAAACCTACGTTTAAACCCAGATGAGTAAACTGTTTCAGACTTGTGTGTACACCGTAGGCTTGCAGGGTGGGGTTCTTCGGGTTTAATAAGTAATCAAGCAAACATGATATAAAAAGTAAAGCTTTTTTGCCTATCTTTTTAACAGTTATTGGGCGCTTTACTGCTTGATATTACTTATTTTACTTACAAAATTGTGTGATCCAGATCACTGTAAACTAAAATATATTGAAGAAGTATTTAGAAAAATGAAGTGCGAAGGATGAATGAAAATTTTGCTCCTTCGCACTTTATTGTTTATCTAAAATTTCTACGATTCTCTTCCCGATGCCCAGGTATCACGCCATTTTACAGTGCCTTCTTTCGCAATCACCCAACGACGATTTACCAGATTTTCGCGCAGGGGCGATCGCCCTTCCCGCCACATGGCATATTTATAAGCAATCAGCTTACCAGCACTCTCATCAAAGGGAATCTCGGCAAACCAAGTATTGGTGTTGATGTACTCTAAGGGATAGGCTTTGTTGATATCCCAGTTACCCAACTCTGGGCAATCTCCAATTACCACAATGGTTTCACCAGGTTGGGTCTGCACGCCCTTGGTTTGTTCACCCGTGAAACGGTACTCAAAACGCAGTCTGTAATAAGAATAGGGTTTGTGGTAGTACATGTGTCCAAACTTGCCGTCAAATTGCTCATACTGATCATAAGCCAGTCTGATCATCCCATCCTCTACCCTGAAGGTATTCTTGTAGTTATCATTCAGATCATGTCCGGCTATCTTGATGTCCCAACCGGTCAGGTCCTTTCCGTTAAACAATTGCTCCCATTCTTCTTTTTTAGTTTTTTGAGCCTTC
>NZ_JAIVFR010001079.1 GCF_020829685.1 Nostoc sp. CHAB 5715
GCTTTAATTCCGGTTCCCCCCTTAAAAAGGGGGGTTAGGGGGGATCGATAAGTGCCTAAAATTACAGCCAACCACTTTTCAAACAACCTCTTAAGAAGGAATAAAGGTGTACTGAGTTTTTTTCAAAAATCAAATATGAGTCCTATAGTAAATAACTATATAATGAAAAACTTTCAGGAGGAGCGGTAGTGAGCCTACAAACTCTCGTTGACCAAGCCACCATCCCCCCAGATTCAGGGTCAGCATCCAGTCCCTTTGATGCAGATAGCTTTAATGAAGCTGTCATGTCTACCTACGCCCGGTTTCCCTTAGCCCTAGAACGGGGTGCTGGATGCCGGGTTTGGGATACACAAGGGCGAGAATATCTGGACTTTGTGGCTGGAATTGCCACTTGTACTTTAGGACACGCCCACCCAGTGATGGTAGAAGCGGTGACACGCCAAATCCAGAAGCTGCACCATGTCTCTAATTTGTACTACATTCCTGAGCAAGGTGAATTGGCAAAATGGCTTGTTGAACATTCTTGTGCCGATCGCGTATTTTTCTGCAACTCTGGTGCTGAAGCTAACGAAGCCGCAATCAAACTGGCGCGGAAATATGCCCACACAGTATTAGACATTGAAAAACCGATTATCTTAACCGCCAATGCCAGTTTTCACGGACGGACTTTGGCAACGATTACCGCTACAGCACAACCGAAGTATCAAAAATATTTTGATCCCTTGGTTCCTGGTTTCCACTACGTAAATTACAACGATATTAACGCTGTGGAAGTGGCGATTAGCGAGTTGGATGAAGGCGATTATCGGGTAGCGGCGATTCTGATTGAGCCATTGCAGGGAGAAGGCGGTGTGCGTCCGGGAGATATTGCCTATTTCAAAAAGCTCCGGCAGATTTGCGACGAAACTGGCATTTTATTGATTTTTGATGAAGTGCAAGTTGGCATGGGGCGCAGTGGTAAATTATGGGCTTACGAACATCTCGGCGTTGAACCGGATATTTTCACCAGTGCCAAAGGCTTAGGTGGCGGTATTCCCATCGGCGCAATGATGAGCAAGAAATTCTGTGATGTTTTTCAACCAGGGGAACACGCTAGCACCTTTGGCGGAAATCCTTTTGTGTGTGGTGTAGCACTTAGTGTTTGCCAGACATTGGAACGAGAAAATATTTTGCAGAATGTGCAAGACAGGGGTGAACAATTGCGATCTGGATTGAAGGCGATCGCAGCGAAATATCCTCAGCACATTGGCGAAGTTCGGGGTTGGGGTTTAATCAACGGTTTGGAGTTGCGAACCGATATTCAACTAACCGCAGCAGATATCGTCAATGCTGCCATCAACGAGGGTGTATTACTCGTACCAGCCGGGCCAAAAGTAGTCCGCTTTGTGCCACCGCTAATTATCACGGAAGTAGAAGTAAACACTGCCTTGGAAGCTGTAGACAAGGCGATGTCTAACGACAAGCCGCAGGGCGTCTACGCAACTTTCACCAAATAGAATATTGTTTATTTTGTGTAGAGACGTTGCAATGCAACGTCTCTTTTTCATTCTGGGGAAATTTCCCGATAAGCTTGCCGACACTGCTCATAATTATCTGGCAAAATCTCGGCATTACCAAAACATAATTGCTCGTGAGTGGTAATTAAAGTTTCATAAGGCTGTATAGGAGTCACAGACGATCGCAGCAATTGCAAATATTCTCCATCTGTGCGACTGAGTTTGTGGGGTGCGATCGCGTTTTGATGCAACTGCTGCAACATCGCTAAATAGACACAACGGCAAGCTTCACGGTAGTTTCCCTGACGGTAAAATTGTTGCGATCGCTCCAACAAAAGGGCTATGGATGACTCACTAGAGCGAGTTTTTAAGCGAAAATCAGTGAGATTGCCAGTTTTATTCAGCCAAGAATATACATAAGGACTGAATTCTTGCCATAATCGCCAACCTACCCAAGCGATAAATAAACCTAGTACCAGCCAAAACAGGAATTTCAGCAATTCACCTAGCCTTGGGCTAATCGACCATCCACTAGGCAATTCTGGCATTGCGCGTTCAAAGCGGTAAAACTGGTATTCCCACCATTCTCCCGCTTGTTGTTTAAATTGAGAAAGCTGCCAACTCCAGCTAGTTTTTTCAAAAGTATCTGTCATAGTGGGGAGTGGGGAGTGGGGAGTGGGGGGGGGGGAGGGGGGAGGGGGGAGTGGGGAGTGGGGAGCAGGGGAGGCAGGGGAGCAGGGCTTTCAAGGGTAGGTATTTAAAAATTAGGCAGAGGAGAAGGTGATTTGGGAAACATTAAGTTCTGGAGTAAATGTGGGCCAGGGTTCAGGAAAAAAGCCACCTTGTGGTAATGTTAAATGATTAAG
>NZ_JAIVFR010001080.1 GCF_020829685.1 Nostoc sp. CHAB 5715
CCTGCTGTTCGGCAATGATCGCAGGTGTCAGTCTTCTCAATCTATAAGTACGACGGCTTGCCACCTTTTGTGCAACAGATGGATCTAATTTCAGTTCATCAACTAAAATTTTGGCATAAATGCTTGGGTTTTTTTCAGCCTCTTCTCCTACCTTCTGTGCTTCCTCTAAAAACACTCGCACCAATTGCGGATTTTGGGTGACAAATCCACGCCTGCCAATATAAAAACCGCCGAGAGTGTTAATTCTTGCTGCATTTCTCAGAATCCGAATTGGGGTAGTATTTTCCACAGCAGCTAAAAGAGGATCGCCACCCACCCAGGCGTCAGCCTTGTCTTGAATAAAGGCGTCTCGGGCTTCAGATGGAGTCAAAGCAACGATTTGAATATCGCTAATTTTTAACCCTACCTCTTGCAAAGCTTTTGCTAGTAAATACTGTGCATTCGACCCTACCTGAAAAGCAATTTTCTTACCTTTAAGATCAGCTACTTTCTTAATGGGAGAATTAGCTTTCACCACAATACCTTGGTTTGTACCATCGGTGGGCGTGCGTCCAGTAAGATAGACAACTTCAGGGATGATGCCTGGGCGATAAGCATATAGTGTGGCATTTAGACAAACTTTATCAGTCAAAAGCCAGAATAATTCTTGACTCTTGACTGCCTTAATAATATAGGAATCGTATTTGATTTTTGAAATTATTTACGTGGTGCGCAAAGCGCAGCGCAAGCGCGATAGGCGGGGAGTGGGGAGTAGGGAGTAGGGAATAAGGAATTAGGCTTTTCGAGTTGTACCGAGCTTTTTCAGAAATCAAATATTAGTCCTATATATAGAATTAAATACCCATTAGCTTACAGGACTTACGCAACAATAACGTAATTTCGTCATTGCGACCGTTCGCTCTTAGCGTTCCCGTAGGGTAGGGAAGCAATCGCAAAGCCTTGTTTTTTCGTTGTAAGTGCGTAAGTCCTAGCTTAATCTTCTGGGCTATAACTACTTCTTAGCCAAAACCTCTGAGGGAGTAATTTTGGCATACTCTTCAGGTGTCAAAAATCCGTCTCTAACATTCACCTTCTTGGGTATTTGTCCGAGGGCGTACCATTTGTCTGCGACTTCTTGTTGTTTAGTGATAACTTTCTCAGTAATCGGTAGCAGCCCATATTCGTACTTGGCGTGCATAATCTCAAGTGTAGGTACATCAAGCTGAGTTACTGGTGCCAGCAGTTTTGCCATTTCTTCACGATGATTCTTAGACCAAATATTTGCTTTTTCCAGTTCCTCTAGAAATATTTTGATCACTTCAGGGTGTGCTTTCTGAAACTGCCTTGTGGTTGAGTAAAAGCCGCCTGTATCCTGAAACTTACTACCGTCTGTCAACACCCGTCCTATTTTCTTCTGTTGAGATCTTGTGACGAATGGCTCCCAGATAAACCAAGCATCCACCTTGCCCTGACTAAATGCCACATTAGCGTCTGGCGGTGGTAAGAAAACTGACTGTACGTCGCTAAGTTTCAGTCCCGATGCTTCTAAGACTTTGACCAAAAGATAATGACCGATAGATGCTTTTTGGAAAGCTACTCTTTTGCCCTTCAAATCAGCAATAGTTTTAACGGGTGAGTTTTCAGGAACTAAAAGCGAAACGCCTTTACCACTAGGAATTGCAGTAATTAGGTATACAAGGGGTGTTCCTGCTGCTTGTGCAAAAATGGGAGGCGATTCGGCTGTAGATGCGATATCCAGTCCATTTGCATTCAGGGCTTCTAGCTGTTGTGGCCCAGCCGCAAACTCAGCCCACTGTACTTTAAAACCCAGAGGCTCTAATCGCTTTTCTAAGGAACCCTGTTTTTCTAAAACTGCTAGAGCGGAAAGTTGTTTTGAACGTACAATCCGTACTACTTGCTTCTCTGTTGACTTCTCTGTAGTGCTAGAAACTACCGATTCAGGGGAAGCTGCCGACTGTTGAGTGTTATTTTTTGCTTCACTACAACTTGATAGGGCTGTTGATAGCATTAAGCAGTAGCCCAGAGCAAACAATAAGGAACGACGTGTTGTTCTGTGGCTTTTTCTGAATTCAAACTTTCCTTTTAAAGCTGGCATGGGTTGTTTTATTGATTTACTTCTAAGTAGTTAGAACAATGATGATTAATTGCAATGTAAAAAACAAAAAATCTTATTTATTAACTTACTTTTGATAAATTAATAAATTTTATTTATGAAATTAGGGAAGAGAGTGGGTATTACCCACCCTGCAACGACTCGAGGAACTGAAAATTTGGATTTAAAATTTTAGATTGGTAAAAGGGAGTGGGAGTAGGCGCACAGGAGCAGAGAATAACCAATGACAGCTTTAAAAGGAAAGTTT
>NZ_JAIVFR010001081.1 GCF_020829685.1 Nostoc sp. CHAB 5715
ATATCATCATCTACCTGATTAAATTCGCCTGCCATCAATTTTTGCTTCCAAATATAAAACTTGGAGTCACTTGCATTAAACCATCTGGGAAATAGATAACCATACCAATATCTCTCAATCGGTGTCAATGGCTACTGCAAGTAATGGAGAAAAAATTGCTTGTATTAGTTGCATCAACAATGGATTACTTGAAGGTTTGTCAACTATCGCACTCGCAACTATACCTACTATTATCGAGTATGAAATTAGTATTAGTGTCAAACCTAGCCAACCGGATAACCAGGCATAAAGGGACTTGCTTTCAAAAGGCAGCAAAGACAATACCACGAATATAGGTGCAACGTAAGCAACTAAACGGCTAGAAATATCGGTTAAATTAATATTTGCAGCCGCTAATGAACGGGATTGTTTCTGAGCTTCTGCATGAATTGATTTGCTAACCACCGCCGTTTGTAAATTTTGGACAGCCATCTTTTTTAAGATGTCTTGGGTAATAACATCCTGCTGGGCAGCATCAGCGTTATCTGAAGATTGCGAAATCGCATCATTGGTTATTTGGGCTTCTTGAGCTTGTACTCTTTGACCCTCTCCACCTAATACTGATTGAGATTGACCGCGAGTGTATTGCTGGTTCCATTCTCTAATAGCAGACAGTATTGCTGCACGGTGTTGTTTGCAAGTATTACTGTGTAGTAAGTGGGTGAGGTATTGGCAGGCTTCATCTATAAATATGCAGCCGTAGGTGAGAGACTGAGTATTCAGCTTATGCAAGCTGTCAATAGTAATACTAAGGGCTTGGGCCTGGGCTAAACCTGTGTAACCCAAGTCGGAATACATCTCCGTCTGCAAGCGTTCGGCAAGATTTTTCAGCAAATTTACGCGATGTCCATTGTTGAGGAACCGCGCGTCGGGGTTTTGGTCACGCCACCAGCGCATGAGTTGGGTTTTACCAGTGCCCATATCGCTCCAGAGTACGACTAGTCCTGATTTTGGGAAATTGAAGGTAGGGGATTTCTTCGATTTGTCTGAAGAAACTCCGCCAGAATCCGTAGACTCCTTCTTTCTCGAATGTCCTTTAATAGATGGCGTGAAAAGTTGTTCCTTTTCAAGATCATAAAGCTCAGGCACAAGCAAGCATTTTTCTTCAAGTTCAGGAATGCACAAAGCCTCAGAGAGATACTTGACATTAACAGTGACATCCGGCTGGTACTTGCTTAACCCCCATTTTTTAGCCCGATACGATCGCTTGTAATCAGCAAGTGATTTAGCATCATCGATGATTGCGGTCAGTAGAGCGTTAGCATCTTCGCCCCGCGCTACAACAAAATCATCAACACCTTTCTCTGGTCCCGGCAGTAATGCAACTTCACATTCACAACCAGCAGACTCAATTGCTTTTGCAGTGCGAACAGTGGCTTGAAACACCGACCACCTGGTTTTAGCTTTTGTTTCGTAGTCAAAAAGAATTATGAACTTGCGCCCCGCCTGAGCCATTGGTACTAAGTCAGGATGCAGCCGTTCATCAAAATCTTGTTTGCCCACGCGCCCGTTCCAAATTCCAGGGAGTGCGATCGCCACAAACCCCAAAGAGAGCAAGCAAGCGGCTTTCTTCTCGCCCTCGCATAAGATAATGGGAATCTCTGGATGCTGCTTTACCCACTCCCAAAATATTAGCGGATTGAGTTGATCCAGCAAGCGTAGCGCCAAAAGCGAATGATAGCGCTTAATTAAATAACGTTTTGCAACTTTGTCCCAAGTACAGTTGCGAATATCGAAGTAGGTAACGCGGTTGGGGGTTTTGGGGGGTGATTCATACTTAACGGGTTTACCTTTCTCCCAATCAATGCGAGGGAAGTTGGGCTTAATCCGCCCCCACTCCATTGCTTGCCAATTGTTGAAGGGGTCAAGAGATTGAATCCATGTTCCCCCCAGTAATAGATGCTGATATTGCCTTATGTATGCATCTGTGACTCGACCTGCATTTTTTCGAGGGATTTTGTTGGAGATGAACAGGTAGTCGTAAATTGTTTCCCCTTCAATGTGGAAGAAGTTGCTCTCAATCAATGCTGGATGAATGGCACTACCAACTGTCAGCTCATGGTATTCGGCAGCCGTGAGATTGTTTGGGTATTCAATTGGGTGTTCCCTCTGCTCAATTGATACCTTGCAATCTGGTTTAGACTCGAATGGCTCTTTGTTGCTACTCTTAATTGCATTTTTATTTGTATTCACATTCTCTCCTAAATTTTTCCATGACAATCTGAGCGACATTGCACCTATGCCGCAGTCATCAGTTATCAGTCATCAGTCATCAGTTATCAACGATCAGGACGGAGCATTTAAGTTGCATAAAAGC
>NZ_JAIVFR010001082.1 GCF_020829685.1 Nostoc sp. CHAB 5715
CTGTCACTTAAGTTGTGGTTAGTAGAATATCTTGTTGGTGGTTATATACCAACTTATTTGGTAGTAAATCCTATACCAATCTTATCGGGGAAAATGTAATGCAAGATACACTTTTTGATTTATCTCCAGGTTCTACGAACGTTGTACAAAAAGTGTGTAAGGTGTGCCTCCGGCACGCTAGCGCGAACGATGGAAAGTTGAGGAGTAACACCTTTGAATTAAAACAATTGACTGGCATTGAATCATGTCAATGCCGTAAGGGTCGTATTCAAAGAAATCATATTGCCTGCGCTATTTTAGTCTGGCTTAGGCTCAAAGATTTAGCTTATAAAACAGGTCTTACAATCTATCAAATTAAGCATGGATTGTTATCAAATTATTTAGTTCAGCAGCTAAAACGTTTGAATTTCCCATGTTTATCGCCTAGTTGTTTGGCGCGCGGCGCGGTGTAACCGCGCCATTGCTTGTGACAGTTGCGTAAGTCCTGCCACGAATTTATACAGTTTGATTTCCCAAAAGTTGCCAAGAACCTTAGAGGTTGTTTGAAAAGTATCAGCTTGAGCCTTAAATGCAACTCAGAGAAGCGATCGCAAGTCCCAGAACCCTCATTATCTCGTTTAACTTCTCGATAGCCAGAGTAGTCAAACATACGTTAGATGACTTTTCAAACATCCTCTTAATCCTGGCTGGAAAATGTCTTGATTGCAGGTCTGAGCGATTAGCATTGCAGGTCGCTACAACTAATGCGCCGCTGATTGCGACGCAAGTGGTTGAACAAAGACTCGATTTTGACTATTCGTTTGGCGTTACTGAATTTTCGTTCTGGGCGATGGCGAGGCAACTTTACTATCACTAATTTTTTACTGCTGCTAGGTGCAATATCAGCTTACCTGCTTTGTATACCAATTAGATAGCTAGGGTTTCGATCTACTGACTTTATCTGCTGCCGTTTTTTATCCGACCTCACAAAATTGCGTTGCTCCTGGTTTTATTTGCTACAACCTGATCAAATGTAGTATTCACAGAAACTTCCTTCCAAGCATCTAGTTCTGCTTTTATTGACTCCAATTTATTATTAATACCACTGATTGCATCTGCTCCCAATGCTAATCTAAGTGGCGGGTTCTCGCAATCAACTGCTTGAATCATCGCCAAAGCAGCTTTTTTCGGGTCACCTTGTTCCTCAATTTTAAAGTCCTGTATATCCTGCACAATCTGACGGAGGTTCTCAGTAGCTGTTTCATAGTCTTTGATGCGGGTGTCACACACAACAAGTGAACGTGTGACAAAATCTGTACGGAACGAACCTGGTTCAACTATTGTGACTTTGATACCGAGAGGCGCAACTTCTTTAGCTAATGCTTCAGAAGTTCCTTCTAGCGCAAACTTGGTACTGCAATAAATTCCTGCACCAGCACCAACTACAAAAGCAGCTTCTGATGAAATATTGAGAATGTGTCCACTACGTTGCTGCCGCATATAGGGTAGTACTACTCGCAGCATTTCCAAGACACCAAAAACATTTGTTTCAAACTGCCGTCGAACTGCTTTGTCGCTGACTTCTTCTATCGCTCCTAAAGTTCCATATCCAGCATTGTTGACGAGTATATCAATGTGTCCAAACTTAGCGATCGCTTGTTTCACTGCCTGCTGTACCTCTTCAGGTTTTGTTACATCAAGTTGTACCGCTAAGGTCTGGTTTGCAAAGCTTGTAGCTAAATTTTCTACATTTTGTAGATTTCGTGCTGTTAATACCACTCTCTCACCCCGCTCAAGCACTGTTTCTGCCAATGCTCGACCAAAACCACTTGAGCAACCAGTAATAAACCACACTCGTGATTGATAAACTGAGGAAGGCACCATAGAAATTCTCCGTTTTTAACAAGCGTTATTAAGCTTAAGGAATTTGAAATTCCAGCATTGAAAAAGACTCACTCTTGCCATGTAGGCATAGAAAGCCAAATAAATTTGCATTTAAAACACAGGTTAATTTACTAGCTAATGTTTTTTTGTAATTTTCCTCCTGTCTATCAGCTTGTTCTGGGGTCACTATTGCCCCTGGTAATATAGAAAGAACCTCAATTCCACTAGAACGTAATTCCATTCGTAAAGAATCTGTAATAGACTCAAGCGCAAATTTTGAAGCAGATAAGAGTCCAAAATATGGAACAGCTAATCTACCACAAATCGCACTGATATTGATGATTCGACCTTTAGCTTTGCGGATCATTGGTAAGAATGCTTGTATAACTGCGAGTTGGCCGATAATATTGACTTCAAAATTCCATCTGATGTCATCTATAGCTATGCACTCTAGCGGAATTACGTTCTAGTGGAATT
>NZ_JAIVFR010001083.1 GCF_020829685.1 Nostoc sp. CHAB 5715
TACTCTAATTAAGTGATTTTGTAACAAGTCTGAAAATTAATTCTCAAAGCTCTGGCATTAGGAGCAAAAGCGGTACTAATCGGACGGCCCATTTTGTGGGGACTAGCACTAGCAGGGCAACTTGGTGTATCTCATGTCATCTCACTACTACAAGATGAGTTAAATCTAGGAATGGCACTTAGCGGCTGCGCCAAACTACAGGATATTGACCCTAGTTTATTGACCCTGCTACGCCTATAAGCCAGAAAATTCTTAGACTTAATTATTCCAGCAAAACTTTGAAAATTAATTTTCAGACTTGTTACAAAATCACTTAATTAGAGTATACTAGTCAAGGTTGGATATATGGGCGGGTGGCGAAACTGGTAGACGCACCACACTCAAAATGTGGCGGCCTTGCGGTCATAGGAGTTCGATTCTCCTCCTGCCCACTACCAAACAAGTGCAAGAGAGGTAAAAAAGTTATGCGGCTGAAAAGATGGGAGTCTCCCCGTAAAGAAGGCAGGAATGACAAAGGTAGAGGCGGTTCTGCAAGGAAAAGGCAACTCAAAAAACAAAGGCAAATGTTACGACAAAGACTCAAAGAAGCTAACAAACCAGACAATAACAAAAACAATAGAGCAGGGGAAGATAAACTTATCTTCCCCTTATTTTTTGGGCTTTTATTTCAGAAAAAAATAAAATTTAGGGATTTTTCAATATATAGACTAAGAGAACTCCAAGAAATAAATTATCCAATCTTGTAGGGTGGGTCGATAAGCCCGCCCAGTTTATATGGCGATCGTGTTGCCTACCCTACAATAAATAATTGAATATTTTTTTATTTGGAAGTCCCTAAATTAAATTTGTAATAAATTTGGAAAGCTATAAGAAAAAACTATCAGCCATTCTTTAAAATATACTAATTTGAATTAGACCTCTTAAACGCATATTTATGTATCAAAATCGGCAAGCTGAGTGTCTGGTATTTCACCTTGCTATGTAGTTAAAGCAAGTATAAAGTACTACGTGTATTTATAATTTATCGCAATTGTAACGTTTGCATGAACAAATCAAAAATTAATTATGAAGGAAGTATGAATTTTGCTAGCCAGCATCTGAAATCCCTAGCTTAAAACAGTAAACTAGGACACAGCAGCAAACAATTCTAATATTAACGGTCAAGTCAAAAGTATACTAAGAAAGCAATTGCATCTCCATGTGTTAACTTCCAACGATGACACAAGGCTACAAAAAGTCAGGAGTCATTTCATCTGAATTCTTGAATATTCGGAATGGTCTAGGTAATCTATGGATTTTTTTCTTGGACACAGGAGTTATTGATGGTGGCAAGAGTGCTTCTACCTACTAAAAAAGTACTGGATTTTCCCATTACTGCTTTACGCTTTGATGATCAAGTACAAACAATGCTGAAGTGGGCGAGGAGGCGTGAAAGTAAAACTGTATATGTAGCCAATGTACACATGCTCATTGAAGCTCATTGGAATCCAGAGTTTGCTAACATATTACGAAATGCAGACATAGTTACTCCTGATGGTATGCCTCTGGTATGGATGATGCGAAAGATGGGAGCGTTTTATCAAGACCGTGTGGCAGGAATGGATATTTTCTTAGCATTGTGTCAGCTAACTCAAACACAAAATCTTAGTATTTTCTTTGTAGGTTCCCAAACAGAAGTTCTTTCTCGGATGCGAAAAAGGTTAGAGTGGGAATTTCCGCAGATGAAGATTGCGGCGATGGAACCTCTACCCTTTCGCCCCCTGACTGAAACTGAAGACGAAGCTTTGGTTCAAAAGATTAACTCTAGTGGTGCTAGCGCCGTACTAGTATCTCTGGGATGTCCTAAGCAAGAAAATTGGATAGCTCAACATAAGGGTAAGATACAAGCTGTAATGATTGGACTGGGTGGAGTTTTCCCAGTTTATGCAGGAATTCACAAGCGGGCACCCCGCGTAGTTCGAGACTTAGGATTTGAATGGCTGTATCGATGTTTGAAGATGAAACCACGAAAAGCTGGTGGAGACAGGCCAACGGAGAGGCCATCACCGGGAAACTGAAGGGTCAGACGCTCCCTGAGATGCTTTCTCAGCAAACTACGGTGGAGCAATGGCTGAAGTTGTATCCTGAAAGCAAAATCATGCAGCCTGACCCTACCTTTAGAGAGAAATACGACAGCACCGCCAAATATGAAAAAGGTAAAAGCAAAAGTGACCTGACCCGTACAGACTCATTGTCGTGGAAAGATAAATCATGGGTGGTGGGTATTGAAACCGGAAAAGGCAGCAAAGCCTTTGACTGGGTCAGACTTCAGAAAGAAAAAGTAATCAATGCAGAAGTAGG
>NZ_JAIVFR010001084.1 GCF_020829685.1 Nostoc sp. CHAB 5715
CCATTGCCTTAAATCTCCTAGTTTGCTTGGTTAAGAATAATTGGACTCAAAACTGAATAGTTCAGTTTATTTTTGATGTCACCACTGCCTGACGAGTTACGAAAGGTTCAAAACAGACATCCACGGAATAAGTTTACAATCTCTAGGCTTTCAGATTAAAACTTTTGTTACAAAACTTCAAATTTCTGTGAACGACTGGAAAACCTGATTAAGATGTTGTTTTTTCCTTCCAAGTTATCTTTATACAATGCTGCCGCGTCATTATTTATTACAAATTATTGTTATGTTTGTTAATTTAGTTTACATAAGTTTACAATTTTCTCCAACCCAAGCGTATTGGCCTATAGCGGTAGTTAACTATGCAATCGGTAGACTTAGGATTATTAGCCCGGCCGAAGCTCTAGATTTGCAATAGACATCTTCAGAAATTAATTATGCGTTGCCCGAAATGCTTAATAAGCATAATTCATGAATTGTGCCTACATCATTTTTGCTACGAACCAAAACATAATGCTTAAGGGTGCGATCGCACTGTTGCCTGTGTAGCATTTATTATTTAATACTACTGTGTCAAGCTAACAATACTTATATTAAATAACGAACCACAGAGGCACAGAGAACACAGAAAGAAAGATTCTAACTGCCTCCCCTGCTCCCCTGCTCCCCTTCACCCATCATTTTTGGGTTGATCGAGACTAGCCCCTGCCAAACACACTGCTAAGGGCACGCGCCATATTTTGCGGTTGCATTGCATCCATTGCGGCAGTGGGTTCGTAGCCGCAGTGAACCATACAATCGGCACACTTGGGATTACCACTCTTTTGGCCGTATTGACTCCAGTCAGTTTGTGCTAGTAATTCCTTGAAGGTAGAGTAATAACCTTCGTTCAGCAGATAGCAAGGTTTTTGCCAGCCGAGAACGCTATAACTAGGGCTACCCCAAGGCGTGCATTCGTAGTCCTTTTCACCAGTGAGAAAATCTAAGAACAGTGGATTGTGATTGAAGTTCCAGTTTTTTTCACCAGCTTTGTATGGAGCCAGAATTTGCCGGAAGAGGGTGCGTGTTTGTTCTCGATGAAGAAAATGATCTTGATTTGGTGCCCACTCGTAACTGTAGCCGGGAGAAATCATCATCCCGTCAGTATTAAGTGTGTCCAGAAAGTCGAAAAATTCTTGCATATCTTTGGCTTCAGTACCTTCAAAGATAGTGGTGTTAGTGGTAACACGAAAGCCTTTAGCTTTAGCGACGCGAATAGCTTTGACAGCAATATCAAAAACACCTTTGCGATCGACGCACTGATCGTGCAACTCCCGCATCCCATCTAAATGCACGCTAAAAGTCAGGTAAGGAGAAGGTTGAAACTTATCTAGGCTCTTTTCTAACAACAAGCCATTGGTACACAAGTAAATATATTTTTTGCGCTCAATTAATCCCTGAACAATCTCATCGATCTGGGGATGTAGAAGAGGTTCTCCCCCTGGAATTGAGACAACTGGTGCGCCACATTCTTCCACTGCGGCAAAGCACTGTTCTGGGGTGAGATTTTGCTTTAAAATTTCCTTTGGATGTTGGATTTTACCACAACCAGTACAGGCTAGATTACACCGAAAAAGAGGTTCCAACATCAATACTAAAGGGAAGCGTTTACGTCCTTTCAAACGCTGGGTAACAAGATACTTCCCAATATCCATAGCTTGTTGTAGATTAACTGCCATTCTATTACTCCTCTGTTGATCAAAACACCACGTTCTCAACCCCAAGATTTATCTGTGGGGTCTTTAATTTTGAATTTTGTTAGCGCAGCGTTAGCGAGTCCGCGAGCGTCATTTTGAATTTTGAATTCCCCAGAGGGGTTGACATACCCCTGAGCAACAAACCAATCTACAGCATCCTTAAGTGCTGCCTTTAACGGAGATTGAGGTAAACCCAACTCTCGTACAGCCTTAGCGGCATTGTAATACATAGGTTGTTTCGCCATCCGAACGCCATCCAATGGCACTGAGGGCGATTTCCCCAAGGGTGCGAAAATCTTTTCATCAACCCAAGCAACACTAAGGGGCAACCAAGCGGGTAGAGTTCGTTGAGGTGCTATTAGACTGGTGATATCAGCGAGTTGTTCGAGTAGTTCCTTGAGGCTGAGGTTTTGATTACCTAAAATATAGCGATCGCCTGATTTACCCCGTTGCAAAGCCAGTAAATGCCCCCATGCCACATCCCGCACATCGATAAAATTCAAACCAGTATCTAAGTAAAAGGGCATTTGCCGCCGCAAAAATCGCAGGATTATATCACCTGTGGGGGTAGGTTTGATATCCAACGAGCCAATTGGGCTGCTGGGT
>NZ_JAIVFR010001085.1 GCF_020829685.1 Nostoc sp. CHAB 5715
GTTTTGTTATGTGCTGAACTCGCGGCAGATGGGCAAGTCTAGCTTGCGAGTGCAGATGATGCAAAGGCTACAAGCAGAAGGAATCATCTGTGCGTTTATTGATTTGACAGGAATGGGAACACAAGATGTAACTCCAGAAAAGTGGTATGCTGGGATTGTCCAATCTTTGGTGAGTAGTTGCCAACTGCACTCAAAAATTCAATGGCGGAGTTGGTGGCGTGAGCGGCGAGATTTGCTTTCACCGTTGCAGTGTTTGAGCCAATTTATTGATGAAGTACTGTTAGTAGAGGTGAAGCAAAATATAGTTATTTTTATCGATGAAATTGATCGCGTTTTGAGTCAGAATTTTTCATTGGATGATTTTTTTGCTTTAATTAGATTCTTCTTTCAGCAACGAGAAGTTAATTATGAATATAGGCGTTTGACTTTTGCACTATTGGGGGTTGCAAATCCTAACGAACTGATTCAAGATAAGACCCAGACACCATTCAATATTGGCAAGGCGATTGAACTGCAAGGATTTCAGCCTGATGAAGTGCAACCATTAATAAATGGTTTGAACCAGAGAGTGAGTAACCCCGAAGCGGTTCTCATGCAGATATTAGAATGGACAGGTGGGCAACCGTTTCTGACGCAAAAGCTGTGTCAGTTTATAGTTTTGGAGTCAACTGCTCAAAGATTTTCATCGGTTGAGCAAGTAGTAAAGTCGCACATTGTTGAGAATTGGGAATCTCAAGATGAACCTGAGCATTTGAGGACGATTCGCGATCGCATTTTGTACAGAAATGAAAAACGTACAGGTAGATTATTAGAATTATACCAGCAAATTTTACGTCAAGGAGAAATTCCTGCTGATGGTACTCCTGAACAAATCGAATTACGACTCTCAGGGTTAGTAGTCGAGCAACAAGGCAAGCTCAAGGTATATAACCGTATTTACGAAGCTGTCTTTAACCACAGTTGGGTTGACCGTAATTTAGCACAGTTGCGACCTTATGCTGAAGCGATCGCAGCCTGGTCAGCATCAGCTTGCCAAGATGAATTTTATTTATTGCGAGGACAAGCCTTACAGGATACCTTAGCTTGGGCATTAGGTAAAAGCCTTGGCGATTTAGATTATCAATTTTTAGCCGCTAGTCAGGAATTAGCCAAACGCCAAGCCCAAGCACAAGCTAATAAACTTTTGGCACAAGCTAGACAAAAAGCCAAGCTAGAAGTTTTGCAACGGCGAATTGGCTTATTTTGGATACCACGGATTGCTATATGTGTGACTGCACCTATTCTACTGCTGCGCTTTGGTGGACTGTTGCAGGGTAGCGAGTGGAATATGCTTGACCAGTTTTTTCGCTGGCGGCTGTTGCTAGAGTCACCAGAGAAACGGATAGCGATTGTCACTATTGATGAAGAAGATATAAAAAAGGCAGGAAAGTGGCCTATTCCTGATCAAGTTTTAGCTAAGGCAATTGCTAATATTAAAGCCCAAGAACCTAGAGCAATTGGTTTAGATATTTATCGAGATTTACCTGTAGATCCCGGGCATCAGGACTTGGTTAACATCTTCCAATCAACTCCTAACTTATATGGAATTGAAAAAGTTGTGGGAAGTAAGATTAATACCATTGCGCCTCCTCCCACTCTCAACCCCGAAAGAGTGGGCTTTGCCGATCAGGTGGTGGATGCAGATGGTAAGGTGCGTCGTGCATTATTATTAGTACTCTCACAAGATGAAACACGCTACAGTTTGGCAATGAAACTGGCGCAGCACTATTTACAGGACAAAGGGATAACCATAGAATTGGTTGACAACGACCCCCAACGTCAAAGGTTGCATTGGGGTAAAGCAGTCTTGGAAAGGTTTGTGGGCAATGATGGAGGCTACGTCCATGCGGATTCTGGAGGTTACCAAATTTTGCTGAACTTTAGAGGGAATCAGGAAAATTTTGCTACTTTCCCTTTAAGGGATATCTTAGAAAAGCGCATTCCCCCTGATAGTTTACGCGATCGCCTAGTTTTAATTGGCACTACTGCTGCAAGCATTAAAGATGTATTTTATACGCCCTATAACAGTGGTCTATTTAGTTCTTCACAGCCGATGACTGGGGTGAGTGTTCATGCCAACATTATCAGTCAAATAATTAGTGCTGTTGTTAATGGCAGACCTTTGCTTCGTGTTTGGCAAAAACCCATAGAATGGCTGTGGATTTTAGTTTGGGCGGGGAGTAGGGAATAGGGAGTAGGGAGTAGGGAATCAGGCTTTTCGAGGTGTACGGTGTTTATTCAAAAATCAAATAGGAATCCTATATTTGCAAAGGTAATGCTCCCGACTCTAAGTTATATC
>NZ_JAIVFR010001086.1 GCF_020829685.1 Nostoc sp. CHAB 5715
GGTGACAGAACCAGAGGCGAGAATTGGTGTCATCATCAGCGGTGGAAATGTAGATTTGGCGGAAGTTGGTAAATTGTTTTCTGGGGGATTGAAAAGTTAAATTTCCAATTGACAAACTGCGATGCCTACGGCGGGCTGCGCCTACGCACCCTTGATGTTCATACTTTTGTAAAGGCAATATCTGGCGACAAGAAGCAGAGCTTCTACGCAAGTCAAATAAATAGCTTAGTGGCATGACAAGAACCGTAAACCTAAAAATATTGACCTGCCCAAATCAACCTGTTCCGTTCTTGTAAACGCTCTGATTGATTAAATTGGAGAATTGCAACAGTTACTCGCCCAACTGCTGTCAATGGTGCAATCTCTGCTCCATTCAGCTGAAAGTGATCGCTCCATTTTTGAGTCCTTGGATTGAAAAAAGGTGTTAGTTTCCCCGTTTCAGGATCGATTGACCCCAAATCAGTACCCTTTGCACGATTACAGTATGGGCAAGCGAGAGCTAGATTCTCTGCTTCAGTAGTGCCACGATGTTTTTCGGCAATAATATGTTCCATCTCAAAGCTAAATAGTGCAGCACTCTGAGGAAATAAGCAGTACTCACACCTTTGGTTCGCTCGCTCAATTACGAGTTTCCGTAATTGGGCTGATACATAAGTCATGGGTTTTGGCGTAATTGCTCGAAGGTATGAGCTTTTGCCATACGGACAAGATGTTCTATGGTCAGATAGCGTTCTAGTTCAGCTTCACCTTTGGCTGAAAGTGTTCCTGCTTTACTTTGTGCTAGTAAATCACTCACACGAGTCTGGAATTCTGGTGAGGGTCGGATTGCCAAAATTTGTTCTGGTGTAGGTTGACTCGCTAACAACCCAATAATCTCCTTCTCATCAAGAAAATTGCTAGACTGTTCGCTTAACAACTCTTGGAGACCACGTTCTACTATCTCTTGTAAGCGGTCTTGGAACTGCTGTAATTGCTGTCCTAGCTCCTCAGATACCTCAACAGTGATTTGCATCATCTAGCCCTGTTGTTTTTTAAACTTAATCTATTAGCTTAAGTCTAGCTACAAATCAATCTATTATTCTGGGTTGCCAGTTGCAGCCATTAGCTTACAGCTATTTTCAGGTAAATAGACCACGCGGTAGGGGCACAGCAATGCTGTGCCCCTACGATAGATGTGGTTCAAATACATGAAAACTGCTGTAAGTCTAGCTATAGATAAAGTATTTAGGTATCGTGTACAGCTAGTTCCTGCGATCGCCAAGCGGGTAATTACAGGTTCTCATCAAGGCAATCGCAAGATTTGCACTTTACAAAATTGGAGTCATAGGGCACATCCTAGCTTGTCACTGCTTGTTTCTTTCCATTCCCGTTACCGTCCACACTAAGAACAAATGACGGTTGCTGTGAACTGGAAGTAGATGACTCGCCTCGCAGTCTCCTGCGGCGTTGGCTCTTGGGAACTCCTCCCGCCATGCCATACTCTACACTGCTTTTGCCATATCTAGTCCCAACTCCCATCAGCATGTGCTCTGTCATATCTCCCAATTCACGCTCTGTTTGGAGCATTTCACTGTATAACTTATCCAGGTTGGAAAGGGCGCTGTTGTATGCGTTCTCTTTAGTTCGCATTGTCTCAATTAGAGTTGAGAAGGCAGGTAGGGTGAGTCCATTGCCCACATTTAAATTTGGATCAATTGAGTCCATACCAGCTGCACGACGCACTGCTTTTTGTAACACTGGAGAGCTTCTTTTTCTACGACTCATAATACCCACCTTGTAAAATAGTACGGTTAATATTCTTTACCTTAAAAAATATCCGTATCGATCAGCCTGAGAGAATTCCGGCAAATCTGCAACGGCTTTTGCTACAAGCGTATAGTTGTCATAAATGCGCGATCTACTGAAATGAGAAAGCATTTAAGCCAAATGAGTAAGCAAACTCCGGTTTGCTTGCGGAAAACACCAAAATGAGAAAGCATTTAAGCCAAATGAGTAAGCAAACTCCGGTTTGCTTGCGGAAAACACCGAAATGAGAAAGCATTTCAGCCAAATGAGTAAGCAAACTCTGGTTTGCTTATAGAAAACATCAAAATGAGAAAGTAATTAGGCATTTTGAGAAAGATTAATTTTGTGGGCTGCGCTGAATGTGTAGACGCGGCACGGCTTTTGGATTGAGCCTGTAAGCAATTTGCTGGTCTTTTTAGCAATTTTCATCCCAAAACTGCCTAAGTTGATTTTGATTGCGCCAATAAGAATATAGAACGCAAGCTCAAGATGCTTAACTTTGCTAAATCAAGAAACCTAGGATTTTAACAAGGGGAGGAATTGAAGT